>QIDY01000098.1 GCA_003228495.1 Nitrospirota bacterium | reverse complement strand
GATCAGAAAGTCCATTTAACCCGATGTTCCAATTGTGGCGGAATGGGAATTCGGGATGACGAGACGATGGTGGAGTCAGACTGTATTCGTTGTGTCCAATGTGGGTGGGAGTCTGATACCCGACTTGAGATGATGGAAACCTGATGGACCAAACGGTTGCCCCACGTCTCTCTTGTTCATGCTGTTTTGCCTTTGTTATTCTAATGCAGGTAAAAGAAAGACATTCTTATTCATATAAAAAGAGGACCTTATTATGGGAGAAACAGATACTGCTCCAGCAGCTCCAGCACCACCAATGCCGGACTTGACCGTTCTTGAGGTCTTTCCTGACCAGGGTGAACGGTTTTATAAAGCCGTCTTTGTCCATTCGAAGCAAGGGACAACGTATCGGATGATTGCCAAAATCTTGTCTACGGGACGGCTCGACATCGTACGCTTTGCCTGCGATCTTGGATCAGATGGCATCATGGCCGGGAAATGGGGCATTCGGCTAATTGAGTCCCAACCTCTGACACGATTTGATGCGGAAATTGCGACCATCCAAAAAGAAATCACTGATAACGGTGAAGAAGTCCACGGGGTGTGGCCACATGATTTAACGAGCATTCAGGATGTGGCCGAACAAGCCAGCAGTTTGGAGGCTTGGTTGCTTAAAGCAGCGAAAGAGATTGTGTCTTCCTAGGAGCCTGTCCTAGATAAGAATAATCTACTGCGGGTGTGCTGGATTTGGCCAGATTTTTCGATCCTTTTCGTTAAATAGTCCAACTATTCGCCTCAAACGATCAAAAAATCTGACTCAAACCATCGCCCCCTCGTGACGATCCCTTGTCTCGGACAGCCTCCTAGAACTTGTTAGACGCGGAAAACTTTTGGGCGAACAGCACGTGCGGTTGGGGGCCTCATTACTATAGTGAGTCGCCGATGGGCTTCGCGGAGCGAAGTTTCAACCTCTTCTGGCCGCTTTCTCCTAGCCACAATAAATCCAAGGTATCGTGTGCCTTCCGGCAATGGAATAAGGTGGTCACCCGACTCCGCTGTCATGACAAGCTCCTCAACTCCAGGAACCTGTTGAGCCGCCCACTGCCCGTCTACCCGTTCTAAGATCCCTTCTCTCGGTATAGGGATCATCATGACTCCTGCTGCACCCTCTTGAAGATCCAAAGGGGGAAGCTCCCTACCAAGGGCATGGAACAAGATTAATTCCTCCAGGGACATTCCTGTCCCAAACTGCAATGTCCGAGAACATTTTCCTCCAATACTTCGTGCTGCCACCTCAATGACCCAAACCCCCTGATCGTTGATGCGGAGTTCGCCATGAACGGGTCCTTCTCGGAGACCAATCGCGAGCGCCGCTTTTGCGAGCGTCTCGTGTATCTGTCTTTGTAGGGCAGGTGTGAGCCGAGACGGCGTGACATAAATCGTTTCTTCAAAATAGGGGCCGTCTAGAGGATCGGGTTTATCAAACATGGCAAGGGGACGGAGTTTACCATTGGAGAGAAGTCCCTCAAGAGCGACTTCCGTACCCGGGATGAAGTCTTCTACGAGAATTTGGCGATCAGCTTCCTCTTGTCCCAGCCTCTCTAAACTCTTTAACAAATCTCCAACTCGAATAAATGCTTTGTGAAAACTCTCTGGGCCATCCGCCCGAATGACTCCACAACTGGCTGATAAAGTGAGGGGTTTGAGTATGCAGGGAAAATTCACGTGCCGGACAATATCTTCCGGTTTCTCGTCGATACCGTACACGACAACATGAGGAGTCGGTAAACCATGTTTCCGTAACAATTCTCGCATTGTATGTTTGTTTCTGGCGGCACACACTGAGTCAATGGAGTTGGAGGGGAGCCCTAAGGCAGCCGAAATCCTGGAAGCCAGAACGGTGGTGTTATCGTTGACGCCAAGAACCACATCGATTGGACGAGTTTTGGCAAATTCAACGGCGGCTGAAACCGCTGAAGCTGGATTGTGTAGATCGAGAGGGAGAAACCCTCCAGGAAAATGTACGAGAAAGTCAGGTGCAGATTCCCCACCGACTGTAAGGGAAGCGCCGACCTTAGTGGCCGCCTCCAGAAAGGCTTCCCCTCTGTAACTCAGTGAGGGAAGGAGAAGAAGAAGGTGGGGCATGTTAAGGGCAGCCTTCCGGCAGGTTCACTGACCAGATTCTGCCATTTTTGAGGTACAATGGACAGACCGGAATTGGGCACTCGTCGGCTCCGCACAACAAAACCACGGTTCGGTCATCCGGTGAGGTCTTACCCGTTGAGGATTGAGTGGGACTGTCTTGTTGTGTGAAGAGAATTCGACTCCAGCGGTGTTACAAACCAATTCCCACAGACGGTAAAACGTTCTTTCCGGGTCTTCCTCAATTTGGGCCCCTTCCTCCACGACCCTTGTCACCGCCTGTTGTAACGGGTCCATGCGTGGATCAGGATGGGTCCAAATAAATTGAAAGTTCTCTTGGTCCAGCCGGTCAATACACTCCGAAATTGGTGCGGGATGGGTCTCTGGGGGAGTCAACAACGCCGATCCAGGAGGGACTAGGAGACGAACACTATATTGCACCGGGTCTATACAGTCGATAAGCCCATACTGCTCGATCAAATCGAACATCTCACGGTAGTCCTCCAACGTCGTCCAAGGCGTGAAGGCGACCAACGAGGGGCGAAGGGCGATACCGGCAGACTGAAGGATGTTCTGAGCGATGAAAATATCTTGACGCGTGTGCCCTTTTTCCAAATGAGAGAGCACGATTTCGCTGAAGGACTCCACAGCAGAAATGACAAAAATGCAACCAAGTTGACTGAATTCTTTGAAGAGGGTGCGATGTTTGAGAATATGTTCAATTTTGGTGGTGAAATCGAAAGTCAAATCGGGAAACTCTTCATGCATGGCTCGAACGATGTTCAGGGAGTGGCCGGGGCCATTGAGAAAGTCTGGATCCCCCAACGTGATGTGTGACGCACCCGCGTTCACTTGTTGTCGAATATCCGCCGAAACGACTTGGGCAGGAACCAGGAAAAATCGGCCTTGATACACCGGGACAATAGGACAATGAAGACATGTATGTAGGCACCCCCGACTGGCTTCTACATAACCAACCACACCTTCCTGTCCCTGGTATTCCAATCGAGCATATTCTTGAAGACTCGGGAGTCGTGTTCGTTGAGGGATGGGGAGGGAAGGAGATTCTGGCTGGTCACTGTCTGAAGAAGGTGAATGCCTAAATATCCGTTTAAGGAAGGGCTGCTCAAGAGAACCGGAGACACTCACACCTTCCAATCGTATTCTGGAGACCGCATCAGTGCTGTTCTGTCCATTCCAAGACGTTTGAGGATGAGCCAGTTCTTGGATGAGGGCGACTAAAGGAGCTTCATATTCTCCCCCGATCACGGAATCCGCCAGGTGATCAAGTAAAAACTTTGCGTTCAATGACGCGTAGAGCCCGTAAAAACAAATATGGGCTTTGGGATTCGTTTGACGAATTCTTTCTGCCACCTGATAGCCTAAGGCCAGGGCGGTATGCATGGGAACTGAAATGCCAATAAATCTCGCTTGTTCCACAAGCGCGTTATCGAAACTTTCCACGGCCAGATCGACTGTCGAAGGCGCATATCCCCTCTGCCCAAGGAATCCCAGGGGCTGGGCAAGACCAATGGGCTGATGTCCCAACTCATAACAAGAAATGAGGAGAATCGCTCCAGGTTGCTGGAGGGGCCAGCCACTACGGATTGTTGTTGTAGGATTGCTCATGACGGCTTGATTTTTTCAGGAAATCTTTCTCTGAGAGTGCGAATGGGAATGCATAACTCCTAAATCCTTCGAGGGTGTTGAATACTTGGCACTTTTCTCTTTGGATGCAGAATGTGAGGTGGACAAACAGGGTGCAAGGTTAGGCGTTCTCGGCCTGCTGGACAGATTTAACGATGGCTTGGCTGGCGCGGGTGCTGAGGAATCGCTGTTGGTCGTATCCCAACACGATTTCCCATGCCGAGTCTTCATAGCGATTGATGA
>QIDY01000170.1 GCA_003228495.1 Nitrospirota bacterium | reverse complement strand
AAGAACTCCTGAACGGATCAATCCCCGGACTTTGCTGTCCGACATGCGGGCGTTCATCCTGGGAGGAGGGTCTGACCGGCCCATTGGTCTCGGATTGGGCCAGCCTGTCGCGCCATTGTGGGGTGTGGGCTGGGGAACTGGGCAAAAGGAGGGTGGCGGTTCGGGAACTGAACCGGAATCATGGGGGAGATTAGGCCGTTTGGAGGAACGCGTCAAGCCGGGCTGGGGCGCGTGGTGGGGCGCGGCTCGGCAAGCCTAGGTGCGTGAGAATCTTGATAATCACCGCGGGGTCCTCGATTGCAGCGAGAATGGTCAATGCCCCGCCGCACTGTGGGCAGGTGGTGAGGTCGATGGCGAAAACGCGTTTGAGTAACTGCGCCCAGCTCATCCGGGCCTGCGTGGACGGAGAGAGGGATTCGCCGGCTCCATCGGCGGTGTCCGCCGCCGGGTCGGCTTCACTGGGAACGATCTGGGAGCGCAGGGCCGCGTTGGGTGCCAGGACGCCATGAAAGCGAATGAGATGAAGCCGCGGTCGTGGGACGAGTGCCGCGAGGCGTTGCAGGAATTCCAGCGGAGTCATGACGAGATGGGTGGTGCCATATGGTGTGGAGATATCGATATCTATGCAAATCCTTCCTATCGATTGATCGGCGTGATTTCCCGTACAGGCAGAGAAGGGCATATTACAGAAAAAGAAGCCAGAGTTCGGGCCAATGGTGCCATGCAACAAGTTCTGAGTCGAGAAGTTGCTCGTCTGCTGACCCAATCAATCTTTGAAGAGAAGAATGTTGAATCTAAGATTCCAAGAAAATCGAAAGCCTGTCCTCAATGATGATTTCTATGGAGGAAGCGGTTTAGGTGGGAATAGGAATGATAAAAGGCCTTTTTGCCTGGGCAGGAAAGTACCAAAGAACTCCTGAACGGATCAATCCTCGGACTTCACTGTCCGACATGCGAGCGTTCATCTTGCGAGTAGGGTCTGACCGGCTCATTTTTCTCGGATCGGGCCAGCCTGTCGCTCCATTGTGGGGTGTGGGCTGGGGAACTGGGCAAAGGGGATCTGTCGGCGCCAGGGACTGAACCGGACTCCGGACTCCGTGACCATCTTCAAGGGTTAGATCCCCAAAAAGAAACCGTGGTGTATTGCCGAGTGGGCCTGAGAGGATACTTGGCATCAAGAATCCTGCTCCAGCACGGGTTTCAAAAGGTCTACAATTTAACGGGCGGAATGTTGAGTTACTCTTAGCAATGTGTCTTACCCCTGCAGGCCAATCCATGTCTGAGGATTGACTCTGTTTTCTTGACGGTGAAGCGTCGCTCACGAAAAAAAGGTTCAACGATTATCATAAATTATGATATGGCAATTCCTACAGCTCTGACCTGCGCGAACGAGCTGTTGCCTATAGAATGGTGGCGGCCAGAAAATAGATGGCAGAGTGATCGTAGAAACTAAGGAAGGTCTATGCGCGGTCGAATCCGAATAGCACTGTCGGTAGCCACAGTAAAGTTCCCCACCAAGCGCTCTCCACATTGGTTAAGGGTAGCACTGACCACACGGACGCGGTTTTTGGAACTTTCGTCATGAAGCCTCAGCAACAAAACACCATGGTGCTGATGGCCACTCCTGTAAACCAACTCGCCAAAATCCTTATCGTTAGTGATAAGAATTCTTTTCTGAGTTGATGCCAGAGTTAAGATAGCAGGATCATTGGCTTGAGGAAGAATATCAGCAACAGCAATAACGTCATGCCCTGCATGTCGCACACACTCGACGACCGCTGAACCAGTAGATTCATCAATGATAAATTGCACAGAAGATGAAAATTAGGTAGAAGCCTGAGGGAGGGAGAACACTTCCTCGTGGGCCAAGAGTTGAGCGGCATAAGCCAAACTGGCACGAATATCATCCGGTTCCAGGTGAGGATATTCCTTCAAAATCTCACTTTCCGAGATACCTTGACCCAGCATCCGAACAATCAACTCAACCGGAATCCGAGTTCCCCGAATTACTGGTTTGCCCACCATAATTTGAGGATCAATAATGATTCGTTTGAAAAGGTCGTCCATCCGTCACCTCTTTAATCAAAAAAGATATGGTCTCGTCACAGGCGCCTCAGAGGGAGTATACCATACCGGGGAATAGATAGTTGGTTTTCAGATGAAAAGTGGGAACGAGGTACAGAATGCAAAATAAACCTACAACTCTTACAACATAGTGTGTATTCATTATGCAAAATACTGGGATGGATTTATCGTAAAATAAAATCACTTATAGCTTGACTGCGTTAGGAATAGAATGTTCCGTCTCAGCACGAGGAGTTGGTTTTGGGCCGGATTTGTGACAGCGTGGGACCCCTATATCGCAACCCCCAGGTGGGGGCTAAACCCATCGGGGGTGGGGGGATGTTACTGGTTGAGACGTACTGACTTCTTTTTGATGGAGGGGAACTTTAGGTTGCGCCTGGGTTGCGGGGTTGCGGACAGGTGACCCTGTTAGGGCTATTCCTGTCCGCGTTGTTGAAACTGGAACTACTTGAAAGTATTGATTTTAGAGGAGTTCAGTGGCTTTCGTCCTGCCACTCATAAGCTGCGGCCCGAGCAGACGATTTCTCCATTAACTTTCTGGCAACCTCCACTCGAAGGCCTGGTTTTCGACAACCGGCTCGCTGGTTGCTTTGAACCCATTTCAAGAGTTGGCTTGAAGTCGGTAACCTCTACCACTTCCAACTGAATCAGTGGATGGTTCTGAAATCTTTCTAAACCTTTCCTTTCAAAATACTTAGAAGAAGCAATGGCCGAATAGATGGAAACATGATAGAGGGACTCAGGAGTTTTTACTTTGCCATACCAGTATGTCTGGTCTTTTAATTTCCTCAATGATCCATAAAAATAACTATCAGCTTTTTTCCCGATATTATTGGGTAATCGATTAGATTTGCGCCATATAAATATATCGCCCAAATTGCTGAAGCAGTCATGGCCTTTGCAGGTATAGACTTCCTCTACATCTCCCAGATCATTGAATGCCTTTTGATAGTTCCGAAGTATGCCGAGCGGTGACAGGTCTTTTGGCACAACGTACATAATTCGCGTACGTTTGCCTTCAATATTTTCGGAGTTTAATTGATTTCCCGTCTCACCTGACATGAATACCCCTTCGTCGTAACCACTTTCCGCAAAACCTATAATAGTCGTGCCTGCGATGCGCGGTATCTTCGCGTGGTCTTTACTCTCAAGCATGTCGACGTCCGCCCAAACACCATTCAATGGAAAGGCCGTGGCAATAATAAACGCAACCAAAACCATGTTTTTGTGACGTAGCATTTTTCTCTCCTTATTTATAGGTTGTGCTTCAAATCAGTTCGCCCATCAGTTGGTTTCTCCTACTAGCAATCCTTGGTGAGATCTGCGTGTTCCGCCTTTTGTTTGTAGGTTTATAATAAAAGGATGTCCATTTCATGATTGCTTCCTCCTTGTTTCTTCGTCGTTCTCATGCTGCTCTTGGCTCTAGATAGAGCAACCTTAATGCCATGTAAGACTTCGCCTCGGATTGCCCTGCGGGGGAAGCTGCCAACTGATTGATTTATTAAAAGAAACAGAAGGGTTGGAGAAAGAGAAGGTTCTCCCTACTCATGAACGACGAGGTATCGGAACGGATACACGAAGTATCTTATTCGTTAAGAGGCACTGGTTCGATGCAAGCCAGGAAATTCACAACAATCGGGTGATTGGGAGGCCAGTCTAATTGGTGTACTCAATAGAGCCTGACTCCTCACGAGGTCGGGCTTTGGTGTTTCTACTCGGGCCTTGTGAAGGAAAGAGTCTACGCGTTGTTGGGTGAGTCTGGGCAATGAGCCACTGCCGCACTTGCTCAAGTTCGGCGAGGGAATAGGAATGATAAAAGGCCTTTTTGCCTGGGCAGGAACGTACCCAAGAACTCCTGAACGGATCAATCCCCGGACTTTGCTGTCCGACATGCGGGCGTTCATCCTGGGAGGAGGGTCTGACCGGCCCATTGGTCTC
>QIDY01000200.1 GCA_003228495.1 Nitrospirota bacterium | reverse complement strand
GTTTCTGGTTAGGACCTGTGACAAAATAACTTGGACAAAATCGCGCCAAGACTTGGGTCGGATTTGGACGGGTTGATTCGAAAGCCATGATGCCCGATGATATACTAGGAAGACTTTTTTGGGGATGGGTGATGTGATGCGTTTTTCAAATCGTCTTTTGCGTTGGGCAAAACTGGGTCGTGTTGTGGCAGCTTTTCTGCTTTGCCAAACGGCCACATTCGTAGAGGCTTCCCCGGGCACGGAAGTTTTTCAAGGCTTTACCCAACACATTAGCGTGCAGATTGGTAAAGATAAGCGGGCGTTCGCCCTGGCCGACACCTGTACGGCTTGGTTTTATAAGCAAATGGGGAAGAAGGCTCCGCTAGCGGCCGAGGTGGAGAAGATTCATTTTATTCCCATTTCCCGATCAGATTCTGCTGACAATTGTGCACAACAATATCCCGATGGTTTAGAGGTTGCCCGCGATGCTTTTAGCCATACTCAGCAACAGTTATCGTTCAGTTTGACTTTTTTCCAAATGGCTCTCATCAGTGATGGCGACGATGATCACGCTTACAGCACACGAGAAATGCAAGATGTGTTAGATGCATTTGGTCGGACCTACCAAAGCGGGCAATCGGTCGATCACTATGTGAGCCAACTGATTGGATTGTTTGATCGCAACCGGCCAGAGATACAGTTCCCCGTGTTAATGGCAGGCATGCAAACCCTTATGGATAAAGGGTATCGATTGACCAAGGCGGATCAAACGGCGTTGAATCAGGAACTCGAATAACTCCACTGAGAAGTGAGGAGTAAAAAGTGAGAAGCAAGAGAAAACGTTCATCCTCGGCATTTCGCTTTTTCTCCTCTCCTTACTACTTACTCCCTCACGCCTGACTCCTCACGAATTGTAAAGAGCTACGAAATGCGTTCAAGCGCCTCACGTGAGCGACTGCGTACTGTCTGATCCCAATCTTCCTTCATTGTTTCTTCCAATTTGTCTTTCGCTTCTTGGGCTCGCATGCGACCTAATGCCAATGCAGCGCTGGCGCGCACATGGGCGTGATCGTCTTCTAAAAAACGAATCAGTAAAGGAATCGATTCAGTATGTTTGAGAATACCTAAGTAGCTTGCGGCCATTCCTCGAAGGCGATGTTGCTTGTCCCCTAAGGCCGTGTTCAACGTCCAAATAAAGAGTTTAGCCATGGGTTCCGCAATGAGTTCCAATCCTTGCTCTCCGTATTGATTAACTTCGATGAGCGTAAACGCAAGATCCCGTTGTTTTTGTGGAGACGGTTCTTTTTGAAAGCGTTGGATGAGGCGGTCGCGAAGTTGAAGTCGGTCATGGCGTGTGCGCCATTTTCGCCAACTGACCCAGATGCCTATACTTACTATGACAACGATACCGATGATGGGAATGATCTCGTCAACGATGTAATCTTGCGTATCAAAGTGGAGATGATTCCAGACCCAAATGCCTGCTACGATCAGGCCAAGCCCAAGCAATCCGATGAACGGATTGAAGGCGCGATTCGGTTCAGTGTGTGTTTGAGCAGGACTAGACATCAATACGTTGGTCTCTTCATCAAGTTTGTGAATGAGGTAAGATGGCTATTATTATGCAGGTTACCATCTTAGGGTCAGGAACGAACATCCATCCAACAAGGGCAGCTGCTGGATATCTGTTTCAGACGGACCGGCCTATTCTACTGGATTTTGGGCCACGAACGCTCTCTAATTTACTGAAAACTGGCGTAGACCGCCATACAATTAAACACTTACTTTTTACCCATTATCATACCGATCACTTCTCGGATTTTCTGACGTTTTTTTTCGATGCTATTTGCCATTCCATGTTCGCAGAAATTCGCCCGGATTTGACGATTTATGGCCCACCTGGGACAAAAAGACTTTTTCGGACAATGTTGCAGACATTCCCCAATTGGTCGGACCCACCCTTTCGGGTAACCCTTAAGGAAGTCAAAGACCGACCGTTTGCGATTGGCCATGCCCAGGTGACGCCCTTGCCGATGACCCATTCGGATCAACAAGTGTGTCTCGGGTATCGGCTTGAATATCAAGGAAGGTCGGCAGTTTTTTCAGGAGATGCGATGGTGTCGCCGAATCTGGTGAGCCTATGTCAGGATGTCGATCTGGCAATACTGGATTGTTCCTTTTCGTCTCATAAGCCAGGCGGATCGCATATGCATGCCGAAGAATGTGGGAAAGTGGCTCAAAAAGCGAATGTCAAAAAACTTGTTCTTTCACATTTTTATGAGACGGCAGATCGGTCGAATGTCGTCACTCAAGCCCGCCGGTTTTTCTCTGGACCAATAATCAAAGGAAAAGATCTTCTGACCCTGAAAGTTGGGAACAAGTACCGGCGGAAGGTACAGAGAAAAAGCTAGCGGGGAGATTCAGCGTCGGTTTTTTCGATTTCCAGCAACTCAAGCAAGGCCCGGACTCGGCGGGCCATGTGTTCATCATGCTCCTGTTCATAGGTACTCAAAAGGTTTCGGAGCATGCGAGCCAAAATGGTGGGTGTTGAACTCTTTTCCAACAATTGCGGGTCATAGTCCAATCCGGAAGCGGTGATAAACTGCTCGCAGTCTTGCTCCCGGATGATCGTTCCGCCATTGAAACAATCAACAAATTGCTCCGGCGTCTCACCTTCTAGCTTGACGAGAAAATGCCCGGGCATTCCCACGCCGACAACTGGTAGACCCAGCCGCTTTCCCACAAAAACATAGAGGGCCGATAAACTAATGGGAATGCCTTGTCGGGTTTCAATCACGCGATTCAGGTAACTGTTATCCGCATCGTAATACTGCGTCCGGTTCCCTGAAAAACCTTTATCTTTAAACAGGAATGTGCTGAGCAGGCGTGCCCCTTTTGCAGATGGGGAATCGGTGGCATGCCATTTGGTGCGAAATTCATCGGCTAGATGATCAAGGCATTCGACATAATGCGGAATGGAGAGATTCGGGTACGCTAACTTGGCAATGAGAAAGGCCCCATATTCCCAATCCTCTTGGCGCGCACTTTGGGAGACAAATCTCTGGAATTCATCTTTTAATTGTCCAAAGCGAATTTCCTCTTTGATGTAGGCAACTCGTGGTTGCAACGTGGCATCCTCCGCCCCGGTTTGTTCAAGAAATGGGAGGACGTCTGAACCAAGACACGCAAGTTGATCTTGGATGGTACGAGCGACCTGTTCGCTGGGATCAGAAAGGAGCCGAAGCAGTGCGTGGATGGTGCTATCTGGGGGAAGCAACGGTGATAATTATTCGGCAGCAGAGGTTCGTCGTTAGAAAATCATTGAGAGCCGTTCGTGTCTCTTTTGCAATGACATAGGGACTTACCCGACGGAACGTTTAAAGGCTTTTGCGCCTCCATAGAGACACAGGGCATCAAAAGCTACTAGGACCACGAGTGCTATGCCAACTTGCGGGAGCGCTTCGCTCCATCCCGAGATAATGAGGGGACGCACGGCATTAATCACCCAGGTCATGGGATTAAAGAAGGCCAAGGCTTGCATCCAACCTGGCATGGCGGCTAATGGCACTAAGGCGGAACTGAGAAAGATCATGGGCAGCGAAAGAAAGCCCAAAACGGAGAAGAAGTCTCCGTGGGTTTTGACAGTAAAGGCCATGGCCATGGAGATGGCCGTTAACCCAATCCCAAATAACATGCCGATGATGAGGATGACCGCAATGCCTAAAATACCGGTGACGGCGCTGACACCAAAGAGAAATGCGACTCCCAATATGACAAGAATTTGCATCCCGGTAATGGCCATGACAAAGAGGAAGCGACTGAGGATGACTGAAGAGCGTCGGATGGGTGTGGACATCAGGCGTTCGAGAAATCCGTTTTCTTTATCGAACAGCAAGTCGATTCCTCCGGCCAATCCATTGTTGAGCACGGTCATCACAACGACACCCGCGGCAAGAAAACTCATATAGTTCGGTGCTTGGAGAACCTGTATATCAGTTGCTCGCTGGAATAAATTGCCAAAGAAAATGAGCCAAAAAATCATAGGCTGAGCAAGGGTAAAGA
>QIDY01000264.1 GCA_003228495.1 Nitrospirota bacterium | reverse complement strand
GCCGCAGCCTTTTTGACGCGCGGAGCGTACTCTCAGTACGTGAGCACGGCAAAAGGGCGAGAACGCCGCTGGCGGCTTTTTTCAACATTCCTATTTGGCAACTGTTGGGTAAGAAAAAACTATCTCAATGTCAGTGCTATTCTTTCCAGAGATCCGGTGTCGAGAGAAGACCCTTACCTTGGGTTCCAAGGTCCTCGTCATGGGAATTTTGAATGTGACTCCGGATTCTTTTTCTGATGGCGGACGGTTCGTTGATCCAGCTCTTGCCGTTGACCAGGCCCACAAGATGATAGCTGAAGGCGCCGACATCATAGATATTGGCGGAGAGTCGACGAGACCTGGGGTATCCTATATCGATGAAGAAGAGGAAATTGAACGAATTCGGCCCATTGTCGAAGCATTGGGAAAACGCACGGATATTCCATTATCGATTGATACGCGGAAAGCAGCTGTCGCTCGGGTAGCGTTAGATTTTGGGGCGTCAATGGTTAATGATATCAGTGCCTTACAAGACGATGTACGCATGGCACAGGTTGTCCAAGAGTCCGGAGCAGGCGTCGTGCTCATGCACCGGCAGGGACACAGTGCGACCATGCAAAAGGCCCCACATTATGAGGACGTTGTTGATGAGGTGAAGAGTTTTTTATCCCAAAGAGTCGCCCTGGCCCAATCGAGGGGAATTCCTCCTGATCATATCATTGTAGATCCCGGAATTGGATTTGGGAAAACATGTAGTCATAATCTCAAAATTTTAGCCAATATTGGAATTTTCCATCAATTAAATCAACCACTTATGGTTGGTGTTTCACGGAAGGCGTTTATTGGAGAATTAACCGGAAAACCTGTGGCCGAACGGGAAATGGGGAATGCAGCAGCTATTGCGACGGCTGTGTGGCAGGGAGCCCAAATCCTGAGAGTTCATGATGTGGCAGGAATGAAAGATGTGATCCGAGTGGCTCAAGCTTTGCGAAATTCGTGCGACAAGTATAAAGAAGAAACAATATTCGGATAGTTTTAGAGGGAACTCAATGGGACGATTATTTGGAACAGACGGAATCCGGGGCGTTGCAAATCTTGACCCGATGACGAGTGAAATGGCCATGAAGGTGGGTCGAGCGGCAGCTCACGTGTTTCGTAAGCGGGAAGGCCGACATCAAATCATTATCGGGAAAGATACTCGGATTTCCGGATACATGCTGGAATCGGCTTTGACGGCAGGGTTATGTTCGATGGGTGTAGATGTGTTACTCGTGGGGCCATTGCCTACCCCTGCGATTGCGTTTTTGACCAGAAGCCTTCGAGCTGATGCCGGCGTGATGATTTCCGCTTCCCATAATCCCTATCAGGATAACGGTATCAAGTTCTTTTCTAAGGACGGCATGAAGTTGCCGGATGAATTGGAACAGCGAATTGAGCAACTCATTTTATCTAATGAAATTGAACATATTCGTCCTACGGCTGAAGCCATTGGCAAAGCCTTTCGTATTGATGATGCCGCAGGTCGGTATATTGAATTCGTGAAAAAGTCCTTGCCTCGTGATATGGACTTTCAAAATATGAGGGTCGTGTTGGATTGTGCCAATGGGGCCGGGTATTCCGTGTTTCCGAAAGTCATTCGGGAATTGGGTGCGAAGGTATGGGTGAGGGGGCATGAACCGGATGGGCTCAATATCAACGATGGATGCGGTGCGGTGCACCCGGAACGGCTCCAACAAATGGTGCGCGACCGAAAGGCCGATATCGGCATTGCGTTGGATGGGGATGCCGATCGTGCCATATTTGTGTGTGAACAAGGGGAAGTGGCGAGCGGAGACCATGCCTTGGCGGCGTTTGCTCTGGAACTTAAGCGGCAAGGACGATTAAAGAAAGATACGGTGGTGGGAACGGCCATGAGTAATTATGGCTTTGACCTATGTATGCGCGAAGCCGGCATAACGTTGGTTCGCACAGCTATAGGGGATCGATACATTTTGGAACGCATGGTCGATGATCAATACAACTTAGGTGGTGAGCAATCCGGCCATATGATTTTTATGGATTATCATACCAGTGGTGATGGACTGATATCGGGGTTACAAATGCTCAAACTCATGAAACGGGCACAGAAACCCCTCTCGGAAATTACCCAATGTATGCGAACCACGCCCCAAGTCTTGCTCGGGGTCCACGTTCCTCATAAACCCGACCTGGAGTCTCTTCCAGCCCTTCAGCAAGCCATTCAAGACAAGGAGCGGCAGCTCAATGGCAAGGGGCGAATTCTTGTACGGTACTCGGGAACGGAACCCCTGCTGCGGGTCATGGTGGAAGGACAAGATGATAAAGTCATACAAAAGATTGCAGAAGATTTGGTCAATGTGGTGAAATCCTGTATCCATTAACCATGTTTGTTGACCTCTGTGATACTACGTGGAGTTGTTGCCTATCTGGCCGGGCTGTGGCTCGGCCCGTTTCTCGTCCTGTTTCCCCTCACACTTCTTGGGGCTCTTCTCAGTTTCGGTCTTTTCCTAACGTGGGTTGAACAACGCAGCTCTCTTTCCCGCTGGGGAGGAATCTTTCTGTTTGCCGTTGTGGTAGCTGGTATGGGCCATGCCCATTGGGCCGCCATGAGCAAAATAGAGAACCCTCTGCTGGCGCTGTCTACTGAACATCCTGTCAAACTTCAGGGAGTCATCGTTGCCCCGGTTCGGCAGACGCCCGATGGCTTGATTCTGCTCGTCGAAGCGAAACGAATCTTGGAAAAAGAAGAACACATGATTCACGGGCGGATTCGTCTTTCCTGGCGACAGCCCGATGAGGTTCTCGTATACGGAGATCATGTGAGTTTTACGGCGCGCTTGAGAGAACCCTATGGGACGCTCAATCCTGGAGGATTTCATTATGGAAACTATCTGAAGCGAAAAGGTATTCAGGCTGTAGCCACCGTGTCTGGTCCGCAGGCTATCAGGGTGCAAGCTTCGGCAACATCTTCCTTGTGGGAAAGGCTGTTTGGGTTGATTGATCAATGGCGCCAAGCCATTCATCGAGCTGCCATCACGAGTCTCTCCAACCCAGCGTTGGGCTTGTTTTTAGGGATGATTCTCGGAGAGCAAAGCTATATTGAACAAGACATCCGCGATGCCTTCATGGCCAGTGGAACGGTGCATATTCTCTCGATCTCAGGATCGCATCTTGGACTTCTGGCTCTCGTCGTTTTTGCCGTTGTCAAATGGAGCGTTCGTCGATTGCCTGCTCCTTGGCTGGAGCGATTATCAATCTATCTCACGGCCACGCAATTATCAGTTTTGATAACGTTACCTATCGTCTCGTTTTATATGCTCTTGGCTGGGGCAGAAATGGCGACGGTGAGATCATGGATCATGATCGTGGTGTGTTTTCTGGGATTATGGTTAGGACGGGAACGGAATCTGGTGACGGCGTTAGCTGTGGCCGCGCTCTTGATGGTCTTGCCTCATCCCGAAGCCATACACGATATCTCTTTTCAATTATCCTATCTCTCGGTAGCAGCCATCGGTATGGTTTTGTTAGCCAGAAAAACCAAAGATCCCAACACATTAGGACTTCGGGTTGCCGCCTCACGCGAGGCACCCGGTTGGCGAGCCAACCTTTGGGAAAAAAGCAAACTCGCATGGTTCATGACTCTGGCAGTCAGCCTTATCACATTGCCCCTGGTGGCCTACTACTTTCATCAAATCCCATGGCTAGGTCTGACCACCAATATGGTCATTGTCCCCTTGGTCGGCATCCTCGTGATTCCTATTGGGCTGCTCTCTGGTATTGGAGTGCTAATCAGTGGGACACACGCTCTACCTCTTGCAACCGTCAATCAATGGTTGTTTGACCTCCTGTCTCATATCGTTCTGGGATTGTCCAATATTCCAGGTGCCGAATGGCATGTGGCATCGCCAAGTTTGGGCTCGATGCTGGTATTCTGGGCGGTCTTAGCGGGAGTGCTGGTGTTACAGCATCGGCCAAAAATGAGAATGGGTTGCGCCACAATCTTAGTGGCAACCCTGGTTTGGTGGGGCTGGTCACCACGAACGGA
>QIDY01000158.1 GCA_003228495.1 Nitrospirota bacterium | reverse complement strand
TTTAATAAAGAATACTGGATTCCCGATTAACATATCTCGGGAATGACCGCAGTTGATACCCCGTCCGCTTGCGGCGGGGTAGTTTATTAGTTCCGTTTAAAAATCAAGCATGGTAGATATCCATATTTCCTGTTATCATTACAAAATGTATGTTAACAAGCTAAATAATTAGAGAAAAGCAACAAAATACTTGTCATGTGTTATTTCAATCATGTAGACTTTGTAGATATACGGAAATCTATATACTAACTTGTTATGATTGTCGATGGTATTCCTTGCGTAGCTTTTTTCACGGGCAAAGCGGTTCGAATTTTGATCTTTTCACGGGTTTTGTTTTTTGTTTGTTCGGTATTCGGCCACTTAAAAATTTGGACGGGTGAAAGTGTCGTCTGTGAAAACCAGACATTTTGGCTACGGTCTTCATTTTTTGAGCGGTTGCAAATGGTTTCGCTTTTACAACTCAGACGAACAAGAAATATGTTATACCTTCTGGCATTTCATTAGCTCTTAATTAATCAATAAACCCTTCACGGAAGGCAAACATGAGGAGAACACGCTCAGTCGTAGCTTGATATTGACTGAAAGTGTGGATATTAAAAATATATCTGCAAAGGAGTACGCCATGACTAATATAATTACTCGTGCCAATGTTGTTAGAGAAAAACGGGAGCTACCGCCTTTCTCGCCTGTTAAGCGTGAGTCCATTGAGTACAAATTCAGGACCAACTACAGACCTGCCTCCGATACCATCGATAACGAGTACGATAAATTCATTACGGTGGCAGTCCGACAGCTCGGTACCGAGGGGAAGGTGCCGATTGAGGTCGTCATCGTGAAACCGGGGACCACAGATGAAGTGCCGGTCCCTCAGCCGGGGATCATGGAGGCTCCAGCCCCAGAGCTCGGACGCACAACGAACGTCGGCCCGCTGGCAGGTGGTGTAGCCACAGCGTCAAGTGATGCATCGGCAGTTCAGTTCGCCATCAACACCGGCATCGGACTAGGGGGTCGTCGGCTGGGTGATGTGTTAGGAGACCCCCCCCCTTCAGGTCCGGAATTCCCGCCTGACCAGCCGTCCCCTGACGCACGATGGAAGTACGAGATCAAAGAGGATGATCCCCGAGGCGAGTGGACGGTGAGAATCAAAAACATGGGGTCACCCTATGAGAAGCGTGAATTCTCTGTCGACATCAGCCATCCCGACATGCTGCTGAGACTGTCTGAATCAAGGATCCCGTTCAGTCTGTTGAACAGGCTCATGGACAAGGTCATGACGTTGATGGACATCAAGGTCCGGATCGACCGAGATGCAACGATTGATTTTCGGCCCGAATTTAAGGAACTCACCGGTCTCGAGAAGATGGCCTTCGAGATTGGCAAGGTGTCGGAAGTTCGGCTACTTGGAAACAACATTTACTTGAAAGATATCAACTTAGATACCCTCGAGGTTGATCTGAAACCTCAGGGCGATGATGCCATTGCGTTGGAGGCGGAGATTGACTTCGAAACAGAAGGTGATGACGAGATCGATGTCAATACCGCCGATGACATCAACATCACAAAGCTTACGTTCAACATCGGCCTCGTTTTCAGCGGATCACGGAACGTCTACTCGGAAAAACGAAATCTTGCCGGCAAGATTCTGAGTGCCAGTGCCCCGGCGGGTTCGCTTAAACTTCAGATGAGCGCCGACGTAGACTCAGACCCAAATTGGGGCTATAGGAAAGTCGGTGCCAAGAGAAGGATTCGCGAAGGACTGGAGGAGGAGATTCAAAGTTTCGTGGCGAGTTCGGGTACAAAGAAAACCCTCAACGTGATCGCTGACCATTTCACCGATGCCGTCATGTTCCTCGCCACGGGCACTGAAGATCGGCTTTTTTACGATCTCCGGCCGACATCAACGGACATTGTTGTACGTCACTACGCGAGACCGACAGAGAGGCTACGGCACCTCATCGATATGAGTTTCACGCCTGCGACAACTGTGGCCGCCTGGAATGCTGGAACGCCAGTCGGACCATCTGGGGCGGGGATCTTTGGCGCAGCGACCGGTGGGACAATCCCACCGTCCGGATTGGGCGTGCTGCCTGGTTTGACCACCAGATCCAAGCGTGGACCTGCCGACCGCACTACACCGGGGAGCACTCGAAAGATCGATCACATCGTGGTCCTAATGCTTGAAAACCGGTCGTTCGATCACATGCTCGGTTACCTAACCAGTAAGGGCCGCACCGACGTCCTCGGTCTCGGCGCGCCAGCCAATCACACCAACAGAATACCTGGCACTACTATAGACCAAAGCGTATTTACCCTGGTCAATGGGGATGACGTCGAAATTGACCCGGACCATGGCGTGGAAGCAAACATCGAACAGATCGCTGGCGGAGAGATGTCTGGTTTCATTTCGAACTACAGCAAAATCAATGAAAATCCCAAACAGAAGAAAAATGTGATGGGGTTCTACGACGACAAGATCCTTGCTGTGTATGACCGGATGGCAGACGAGTACCTCGTGTGTAACCGATGGTTCTGCTCCCACCCTGGGCCAACGTTCCCCAATCGGTTTATCTCACTGATGGGCAGTACACCCGACATCCACAACCTCGACCTCGCCACCGGTGGCGCTGGAGCGGTGAAGGGGACCACCATCTTCGACCTGTTGACTGATGCAAATGTCAGTTGGAACTATGTAGAGAGCAACATTGCGTTTCTCCGCATGTTCGACAAGTACCGCGTCGACGAAGAGAAAATTATCCAACGCAAGGAGTGGCTTTCGATGGCTCGCAACGGTCAACTCCCCGCAGTGTCGTGGGTTGACCCCCGTTTCTTTGAACTGGAGATCGAAGGCAGTGAAGATGACGATCACGCGCCCGGCAACGTGTTGCGTGGCCAAGAAGGTGTTCAAGAGATCTACGAGGCGCTCACAGCGAACGAAGCGCAGTGGGCCAAGACGATGTTCGTCATCACCTACGACGAAAACGGTGGGTTTTACGATCATGTGCCCCCGCACGGGCTAGAGGACGAGACGGACCCAGCGGTATACAAGATTCATGAGAAGGGAGCCACCCACTACGGGGTGAGGGTCCCAACGTTCATCGTGTCCTCATGGGTGAAGAAGCGGTCGGCCAAAAGCATCGTGTTCGATCACACATCGATCCTCAAGACCATCCTTGTGAACTTCATGGGAGATGAAGCAGCGACACAGGAACTGCTTGGTAAGCGCGTAGATGCAGCGAACAACCTCCTGGATATTCTCGAGGAGACCAAACGGACGGATATCCCACTCATAGCGAAACCGGCGTCCGTGGAACGGGGTACCAAGATATACGTACCCGGCAGACGCACCACCTTTCGTCTGACCGCAGGGCTATTCGGATTCGGCCCGAAACTCCGTAAGATAATTGCCGATCGCGCGACGAAAGGTTATCCCGAAGTGCCTTATCGAGGTGGTGATAAGAGTGTGATAGTAACGATACAGCAGAAGAGTACGATGCGTTATTTGGATGCGCATGAGTCATCCGGCAAAGATTATCGATTAGTAACTCGTGCCGAACAGAAGAATAATAGTCAAAAATGGGAGATGACATCACTTGGAAATAATACATTTACGTTACGTCAAGTTAGTAATGGACGCTTTGTAGACGCATATCAATCTAAAAAAAATGACTATCGTGTTGTAACAAGGCCCAACCAAGAAAATGACACCCAACATTGGATAATAAAGGAAGTCGCTGGTGGTCTATTTACAATTCAGCAAAAAAGTAGTGACAGATATATGGATGCCTATGAAACATCAGATCGCGATTATGAGGTTGTCACACGTTCATTTCAAGGTAATGATACTCAGCGTTGGATAGTTGTACCCATCAAGAACAAGCGGTTTCCCTTTCAAACCCCAACAAGTTTTGTGTAAATCTCGTTTAGAAATGATGGGAGGAATTGACCATACCAAAGCTGGCATGGAATTGGCAAAATTGTGGCAAAATTGGGGTCAAGTCTTGAAATATAAGATTTTAGATAGTATCATTAGTAAATGGCAAGGCCGTTAAGAATAGAGTATCCTGGAGCTGTA
>QIDY01000342.1 GCA_003228495.1 Nitrospirota bacterium | reverse complement strand
TGGAGATGCCGATCCTGTGGTCATAAGGAGAAGGCCGCTGTCTGAGGGATTCGAACGAACACCCACCCTCAGGATCTTCCGGGGTAGCAGGGATGGCATGTGGCGGAAGAGACATCGTGCAGGACGGGAGACCCACGCCAGTGTGGGCGCAGAACTCGCAACCAAAGCGTATAAGGGAGACCGAAATCGCTGTGGGCTGTCGTGGGAGTCGGAGGGGTGCATAGTACCGTTTGAGGGCTTGGGACAACAGAACCCAGCCCGAGGGAAGGGGCCCTACTTTGTTCACGCTTTCAACGAGTGGAGGATCAGGGGATTGCCATGGCGCTATCAACCCCGACAACGATCAGGACACTACAGAGGAAGCTCTCTGCCAAGGCCAAGCAAGAACCGGCCTATCGCTTTTACGCTCTCTACGACAAGATCAGCCGAGCTGAGGTACTGGCCCATGCCTGGCGGCTTGTCCGCGCCAATCGAGGCGGCCCCGGTGTGGATGGGGTCAGCTTCGTGGCCATAGAGAGTGGAATTGGGGTAGACATGTTTCTGCGGGACCTGGCCCGTCATCTGAAAGAGAAGACCTACCGAGCCCAACCGGTCCGGCGTGTCATGATTCCCAAACCGGACGGCACGCTGCGCCCGCTGGGGTCGTGCAAATGGCGGTGAAGCTCATCATCGAGCCGATCTTTGAAGCGGATTTCTGTGCGCACTCGTACGGATTCCGGCCCAAGAAATCGGCACACGATGCGGTGGACGACATTGCCAATACGCTCTGGGCCGGGTACACCCACGTCATTGACGCCGACCTGTCGAATTACTTCGACAGTATCCCGCATGCCCAATTGCTAGCCGTGGTCGCTGAGCGCATTGTGGATGGAGGCATTCTGCGCCTCATCAAGCAATGGCTCAAAGCCCCGGTGATCAGCGAGGACGCGGACGGCACCCAGAAGAGTGTAGGCGGCGGCAAGGCCAATCGTAAGGGGACTCCGCAAGGCGGGGTGATTTCCCCACTGCTGGCGAACTGTTACCTGCACATTCTGGATCGGACATGGGAACGGCAGCATCTCAAAGCCACCCTGCATGCGCACCTGGTGCGCTATGCCGATGACTTTGTCGTGTTGTGTCGTCACGATGTCGCGGGCCCGCTGAACGTGGTGCGCCACGTCCTGAAACGACTGGGCCTCAGTCTGAACGAGGCCAAGACGTCGATCGTGGATGCCACCCAAGCGAGCTTCGATTTCCTGGGGTTGACGATTCAGATGAGTCGAGGGGCGCAGACCGGAAAGCCGTACCCGAATGTGCGGCCGGCAGACACCTCGCTGAAGAAAATTAAGGCGACGCTGACGGCATTGACACAGCGGAAACTGACCGCCATTCCCTTGAGCGATCTCGTGGAAAATGTGAACCGCCGTCTTCGCGGCTGGGTGAACTACTTCCACTATCGGAACTCAAGTCAGGCAATGGGTAAGGTCAGAATTCACGCGGAAGACCGGTTGCGAACCCACTTGATGAAACGCCACAAGATCAAGGACAGGGGAACTGGCTTCCGTCGGTTCCCGCAGGCTGATCTTTACGAGCGCTATGGGCTCTATAAGGTTTCCACAGTTGCGGGCTGGCACTCGGCGCATGCCTTGGCATGAAGAACATCGGAAAGCCGTGTACGGGAAAACCGTATGCACGGTTTGATGAGGGGGCGTTGGTAAGTTTCTGACTGCTGTGGTCCGTGGTAGACGCGTGCGTCGAAACGTTCGAGAGCAGCTCCAGGTGAGCACCAGTGCTCTACTCTACCCGCGACGGCACTCAATCTTGGTGAACCACGACTCTAGCTCGCTGTTGATTCATTCTGTTTTCTCAAATAAGTGCTTGCAGACAGTGCGCACGCCATCAAAGACCAAAACTGACTGGGATTCTTTAAGGTGTTCTGCAAACGCCTGGTCAATCCTATATAGTGTCTGAGAGAAAACGCCAATTATTTTGGAAACGTTCCGGTGCCTTTCTCTGGAACATATCTCAAGCACACCACGGAGTGATCAAGAACACCTCCGCTCTTCCTCCAGTTGATCCGTTTGATGAGGCACGGGTGCATCCCCATCGATTCTTGGCCGAGGTCTCCCTGGGTTCCAGATTCCCTGAGGGGGATCCCTGTGCTATGCGGCTTGCTTCAGTCGCCGTTGGTGGACGAGGAGCCGGTTGCCGATCTTATGGAGATTGTAAGCCAAGATCCCAAACCCGACGTACCGCTGAAAGCCCGATAATCCTTTGTCGGGACACCGATTCAACCCATGGTGTTCCAAGGCATTGATATCCGACTCGATCACACTGTGCTGCCGCCGTAAGCGTCGAAACGTCTGGTGCGTTTCCCGGGCCTGATCGGCTTGGGAGCGCCGCCCTTTTTTCGGCATGATGACCTCGGGAATAAACAACTCTAACAACTCCCGATCCTGTTGCGCGCTGAACCCCTTATCCATACTCCAACTCTGCAGGCTCCCGTCGCCAAATCGGGCGAGGAGCCGATCGGCTAAGGGTAGAGTTTCCTTCACGTCGCTGCTCTGGGTCATGGCCTTATAGTCCAGGACCAAGCTATATTGATCGGTGGTGATGAGCAGTTTATGGCCAAGCTCAACCGCCGGGGAGACTTTGCCTTTGTTGACCCATTCGGTATGGGGTTCAAAGAGCGAAAAGTCTTTCTCAGCATGGGGAATCATCTCGCCCTTCAGGACCCGGCGTTCGATGAGATCCAGATGTTTGATCAGCTTCTCGTGAAAGTACTCCACCTCTGCGAGCGTACTCTGCTCCACCAGGGACAAGGGCTGGGCCCGAAGAGTCAGCAGACTGGCAAAGACTTTCTGCTCCAGCGAGTACGCTTTCTGCAGATAGGCCTTCACCGCAGCCTCCAGCCGCTCACGCTTCTTGGCGCCCCCACCATGGTGAATCGTCCCACAGACCCGGAGGAAGGTCTTCAGTTGCATCTGCCACGTGGCGGCCTTGCGCCAACCAGGCAGGGCGTGGGACCGGGCGAGCCGCGGGAGCAAGACCAAACATTTGCGACAGGCATCCCACAGTAGATTCAAATCCGTGGGGAAATGGACATTGGTCTCTAACACGTACGTGTCACTTTTGGCGCGAATGGGCTCGTCGTCTTTTTTTTTAAACAACGGTCGCCCCGCTTTCACCACAAGTTCATTGATCTGCGCTAATAACGCTTCGTCTACATGACAGACATTCTCACTCAACGTCTTTTGATGAAACCCTTTGCCAAACTCCCCACGGAAATGGGACTCCAACCCCATGATGCGCCGCAGTAAGGTGTCATAGTGGACCAAGTATTCCAATCGGTCATAGTCACAATCCAAGGCCAGGCGGACGACACCCAGGACCAGGACATGCCAGAGGTCCATCCCCGGCCGGCCCGTCGCGCGTTTCGTCCCTTTGACTTTCTCCTCCAGGAGCTGAAAGATTTGCTCATTCACTTCGGGCGTCTGAAAGATCCACTGGAGCCCGCGCAACACCGGAGGTAATTCATCCCGACTCTTGGGGGGAATGGGAACCTCTTCGATCGGGGTCTGCCCTAAGTCTAACTGCCGTTCAAAGCGCTGCCGCATCTCCTCGCTCCTCCTGCAAAACGCCATGGCTTGTCGGTGAATGATGAGGCATTCTACACGAAAACCCCGCTGTTTGCAGGTGTTTAGCCCTCACCACGCGAAGAATTCACCACCAGAAAAGACGAGAAAACCTGCGGCAAGCTTAGGAGATCGAGTTTTCTCTCAGACACTATATAACGACAAAATACGTTCCAACGCATCCGGGCCATAGTAACAGGGAAGCAGATCTATGAGGTCAGGCTCTCGAAGCCAATAAGCCAGAAAAACTTGACCATCAAGCACGCCACGAATAAAAGCTTTATCAATTTTATCACTAATCTTTTGCCAATGTGCCTCTTTGTCCGAAACATCATCCTCTGTTTTCTTCTCCAATTGGCTCCATAATTTATTGAGTTTCCAAAATGTCGCCGCTTCTATATATTCTTTTTCTTTTAGGGACTCTCGTATTTGTGGTGGACAAACCTTCCCTACTAGGGAAGCCAGGTTCAAGGGCATTAGCCACGCTGATTTTCCCTCCTTTTCAGTAAATTGTGCAGCCGCAGATATGATTTGAGGCAGTTTATGATTCAGACATCCACCAAACCCTTCTAGGTCGGGAAGATTATATGCAACATTCAAACGATACTGAGCATCCATCACACCTCTTATGTAAGCTTCTTGTTCTTCGGCAGTAAAGGATAAAAATTCATCAGGAAGAACTCCAACAGTCCGTCGGTATTCATTGATAGCAGCTCGTAATTCCGGAGAAGGCTTGTAATTTTTCACTTTGCTAGGCCCTGGTTGAACGTTTAGATCTTTTAGCCGAGGCGGCTCTCTTCGAGCATTTTGGGTGCAAAGGTGAATTTTTTCGCCAAATCTTGCAGGAAATGCTTCCTTGTAGAGTATGTTAACCTTTTCTCCATTTTTTAATTGTTTTCCCGTTTCCTTTACCCAGTCATTCGTAATGTTTTGGTCTATACAAGAGCACAATAACTCTATTTCGTCCTCACTAGGGTCCGAATAATACCCGAGGGTAAAATCCGGAATGTAATCATACTTTAAACATTGAATTGTTCTTGTTTCCCAATTTTCTGGGTAGGATTCTAATTTGGAAGAATATGGATCGTTATCAACATTCGCAAAATCATCATGCCACAAAAAACCTTCCGCAGCCCT
>QIDY01000202.1 GCA_003228495.1 Nitrospirota bacterium | reverse complement strand
CTGCCGGGTGCCCTTCTCGCCGTGGCCGATCGGAGTGATTCCATCGTGGCCTTTTTTGCGGCGGGAATGTCCCCATCTGGTTCAGAAGATCCGTTAGGGTTACGTCGAGCTGCTTATGGATTGGTGCGGATTGTCACGGAAAATCCGCTCAGGCTGAATGTCGTCTCTGTTGTGAAACAGGCGCTGCAGATCTTAGATGGACAAGGCGGGCCGGTGCGGGGCACGTATCAGAACCGTTCAGAGGTTATGGCGTTTATTCTTGACCGCTTGCGGTTTTATGGCTGGCAACACCTGGGATTACGGGTAGATGTCATGGAGGCCGTGACCCGTGTTCGGCCTGAAGCAGTGGCTGATCTAGGGGATCTTTTATCCCGAATGCAGGCCCTGCAGTCGATAGCTAGCCAGCCGGATTTTGAAACCTTGATGATTGGATTTAAGCGTGCGCATCGAATTGTCGAAAAAGAACAATGGAGGCACACCGAGGTTATGCCTGAACGGTTCACACATGAATCCGAGCAAAGACTGTTTCAAGTGCTGGGTACTGCTCAACAAGACGTGGCTGATTTTGTGAACAAACAAGAGTATGGTCATGCCCTTCAAACCTTACTGACATTTAAGACCCCGATCGATGAGTTTTTTGCAGCCGTTCTGGTCAACGATTCTGAGCCCCACATTCGCGAGAATCGGCTTTCTCAGTTAACGGCAATTGATCGTCTTTTCCTAGCCATTGCCGATTTTTCCTGTATTCAATCCTCTGGTGTTGATGTTGGGTAGTGGCTTAGACCGGTGATCTGGAAAATGGAAATGAAAGGCGAAGGGACCCTAAGGACTGATGAATACAGAGCGGCCTTTTCTTCAGAAAACTGATGATTCTCGACGATTACAACGATTTACCTATATCGTGACGATTAGTCTTATTCTTGGGTGTAATGGTCTGTTGTTTTTGGGACTTTGGATCAGTGACGTGGATTTGGAGGAGGCGTTGGCCAAACCGGAAATCTATGACCCGGCCAACGGGCATTGTGTGGGGATTCAGTGGGAGAAAGTGGCTGGGGCCGAGGGGTTAGTCAAGGTATGTACCGATTGGATCGACTTTTCGGACATTTCAGGGCAAACGCATTCGCTGCCTCCAGGCAAGGTTTTGGCCATGGGAGCCGATGGCAATCTCTATTTTTCCGGGCAATCCGCAGAAAATTACCGATTGATTGCGTTGATGATTTTTGCGATAGTGGTCTTGGCATCGGGCATGTGGTTGAAACGCCAGTTAATTGCTAAATATCAAGGATACCTCTTATCTATCAACCATCAGTCGACATGAGTGTCGGGGCTACTTGCCAGCTGTGATATCACCATACCTCGTTTCAACAAGACCCAATCAATCCCAGGTTCTATGTAAGCAAAAAAGTAGTAAGTCGGGCTTATGGACATCGTTGTCGGTGTTTCAGGGGAACCCCCTTCCGTCTCGATGGCGATTTTCTAGAAAAATGTTCTCGTCGTCTTCTATTCATTCTTCTCATTTTTATCCAAGGGTACTGGTCGGGTAAAGGAGAGCAACGTCATGCGGCAGAAAAAATATGTCTATTTCTTCGGCGGCGGGAAAGCCGAAGGATCCGGGAACATGAAAGAACTTTTGGGCGGCAAGGGATCCGGGTTGGCGGAAATGACCAACTTAAAGATTTCCGTGCCTCCCGGATTTACGATTACGACCGATGCCTGTGTGGAGTATTTCCATTCCAAAAAACGATATCCAGGGGGTATGTGGGACCAAGCGCTACGGGGCCTTCGGCAAGTGGAACAGGCGATGAAAGCACGGTTAGGCGATCCGGATCAGCCGCTACTCGTTTCCGTCAGATCCGGGGCGAGGGCTTCCATGCCGGGTATGATGGACACGGTTTTAAATCTTGGTCTGAACCAACAGACGGTTCAAGAAATAGCAAAAAAAACAAACAATCAACGATTCGCAGTTGATGCTTATCGCCGTTTTATCACCATGTTTGCGAGTGTGGTGATGGGTTTGTCACGGGAAAAATTTGAGAAAGCTCTCGATGTAGTGAAGCAGGCTGAAGGGGCGAGCCACGATACGGATTTATCCGAGCAGGCGTTGAGCCGGTTGGTGGATCAATATTTATCGCTTGTAAAAACGGAAACCGGTCGTGACTTCCCCCAAGATCCCTTCGAACAACTGCGAATGTCCATCAATGCGGTCTTTGATTCCTGGTATGGAGACCGGGCGGTGACCTATCGGCGACTCTACGATATTCCGGATGAATGGGGAACTGCGGTGAATGTGCAGTCCATGGTCTTCGGGAATATGGGAGACACGAGTGGAACCGGGGTGGCCTTTACGCGCAATCCGGCCAATGGCATGCCCACCTTTTTCGGGGAATGTTTATTAAATGCCCAAGGCGAAGATGTCGTAGCAGGGATACGGACACCTATGCCCGTGGAGTCGTTACAAGAGACGTTGCCTGGTGCCTACAAAGACCTCATTAAGACCCAGCGTGTCCTGGAGAAACACTATAAGGATATGCTGGATCTGGAATTTACGATTCAAGAAGGCAAACTCTATATGTTGCAAACCCGGGTGGGAAAGCGCACCGGGATTGCCGCCGTCCGTATTGCCGTTGATATGGTCCGGCAGGGGCTCATTGACCGGCGAGAAGCCGTCAAACGCGTCGCTCCTGAGCAACTTTCCCAATATCTCTATCCCATTTTCGAAAGCAGCGACGAGGCGAAATTCCAAGCCATAGGTAAAGGTCTTCCAGCGGGTCCCGGCGCGGCGGCTGGGTGTATTGTGCTTACACCAGATCGAGCCGTGGAACTTAAGGCCAAAGGCGAACGCGCCATCTTAGTCCGGCATGAAACCAGCCCTGATGATATTCACGGCATGCATGCGGCTGAAGGCTTTTTAACCGCGAAAGGCGGGATGACTTCTCATGCCGCGGTCGTGGCAAGGCAGATGGGAAAAGTCTGTATTGCCGGTTGCGATGCGGTGGAAGTGTTGTCCGATGGAAAAGTGCGGTTTGGAACGTTGGTGTTGGCAGAAGGAGACCATATTTCTTTGAATGGCTTCACGGGAAAAGTCTATGCGGGAGATATTCCCGTCGTGGATTCGGAAGTTCTTCAAGTCATTCAAGGCCGGATCGATCCCAAGCAGTCCGAAAAGTACGGGTATTTTTCCACGATCTTGAAGTGGGCGGATGCGTTTCGCGTGTTGCGTATACGATCCAATGCGGATGTGCCGGACCAAGCGAAAATTGCACGGGGATTTGGCGCAGAAGGCATCGGCCTCTGCCGTACAGAGCACATGTTCTTTGCGGAAGATCGTGTGGCGATTATGCAGAAAATGATTTTGGCCTCTTCTCGTGAAGAACGGGAATTATATTTAGAACAATTGCTCCCGCTGCAACGGGAGGATTTCATCGGGCTCTATCGGGAGATGAAGGGCTTCCCGGTCACGATTCGATTATTGGATCCGCCGTTACATGAATTCCTGCCTAAACGGGAACACTTGCTGGTGGAACTGACCAAGCTTGAGCTGACAAATGGCGATCCTGCGGTCATCAAGGAGAAACAGCGAATTTTAGATCGTGTGGAAGAGCTGCATGAATTTAATCCCATGCTGGGCATGCGAGGTTGTCGTCTGGGAATCACAATGCCCGAAATTACCAGAATGCAGGTGCAAGCGATTTTCGAAGCGGCCTGTGAAGTAGCACGAGAAGGCAAGAAAATTGTGCCGGAGATCATGATTCCGTTGGTGGGCATGGCCTCGGAGATGAAAGCCCAAAAAGAGCTTATTCGCGATGTGGCACAACAGACTATGGCGCAATATGGCATGAAGCTGAGCTATCTGGTCGGGACCATGATCGAGTTGCCGCGCGCGGCGATCACGGCAGAAAAAATTGCACAAGATGCGGAATTCTTTTCTTTCGGGACGAATGATTTGACCCAAACCATGTTTGGCTTTTCACGAGATGACGCGGGTCCCTATATCGGATTTTATCTTGACCGACAGGACCGGTGTCCGGTCTGCCAGCGGACCAATGTGGATTGGAAAAAGATGGTCTGTCGTATGTGCAAAGCCACCATCGAAAAGAAAGCCGAAAATATTTTACAGGCCGATCCCTTTG
>QIDY01000002.1 GCA_003228495.1 Nitrospirota bacterium | reverse complement strand
AACAGGGCTATACTCTGGTCGAAAGCGCCAAAGAAGCGGCTTACATTTATCAGTGTAATATCCTGTATGTGGGAGAAGTCGATCCAGCCGCTTTGCGAACGGCTGTACGCAGGGGCTATGGGTTTGGGTATGGGGCTACGGTTGGTGGGGCCGCAGCCGGTGGAGCCATTGGTTATGGACTGGGTGGTGGCACAGGAGCTGCCATTGGGGCAGCCTCAGGAGGCTTGCTAGCCACTGCTACTGAATTGATCACGGGATCGTTAACCAAGGATGTCACATACACCATAATGACTGATATTCAACTTACTGAAAAAACAACCAAAGGAAAAAAAATCCACAAAGCTCGTGTCGCCTCGACCGCTGAACAAGTCAATCTTGAATGGGAAGAAGCGGAAGGGCAATTAGTGGAAGGTTTGGCGAAATCTTTGGGTGGATTATTGTAGAATCTAGAAGGCCAAGATCAATGAACGAGCCAGGAGGGCCACCGTGGCTCTCCTGGGTGAATCGCCTACTGACCGCCAACGATTTTCTTCACCCATCCACATTCACCGTCCCTCTTGCCGCGCCTTTTAAGTCAGGCAGCAACATCGTACCCTTGACCACATTCCATTCGGGAAATGTTGAAAAATCCGGTGGCGGCGTTCCCTGCCTTCGCCGAAGCGGCTTCGCGCAGGCGAGCGGACTTTTTTGACCATTCCCGACTGTGGCAAGAAACTTGTCTGTCCCTCGGTAAGCACTTTACATTTTTTCTATGGTGGCCTATCTTCAATAATTACAAAAATCTACCATAAACTCATCAACCCATGATTGATGATGAGATACGGTCACATCATGGAGTCTCGAAATAATTTCGAGAAAGGAATCGCCGTTATGAAGCAACTGAATTTTGCGAGCATAGTGGTCCTGTGTGTGGCCCTGCCGACACTGGCTTTGGCCACAGACTCTTCATATCAACATTCATTCCAGACGACCTACGCGAATGGTTCATCTCAAGGGGGCTGGTTGAGTGTTGGAAAAACAAAAAACTGCATGCGAGTCGCGCTCCCTCCAGATGAACTCCACGAAGATACTGATTTCCGAGATACATCCTTTGGCAACGATGAAATCATTTTCTGTCAATCACCTGAACCGGCCATGACATCCTTGAACAAAAAGGATAAGACCTACCAGAAGTTTGACCAAGCCACTATGCAAGCTCTACATAACCAACGCGAGCAAATGATGCGACAAATCGGCATCGAACCAGGGTCCGGCCAAGAGAAAGAGCTGTTCAAGTCATTTGGCGATGCCATGGGAATGATGAAACAGAAGCAAAGAGCAAGTATGGAAAAGGCCTTACAAGACGAGAATATGTCTCCCGAAGAACGTGCTGAGGCCGAGGCCTACCTGAAGAAGAACTATCCGGATTCCCAATCTCCCGGTTCAATGGAAGTCGCGGCAAAGGTGACCGACCTGCATAAACAAGAAACTCAAAAAGGAATCTCTTGCAAGTGGTACAAGATTGAGATGAGCGGGCTCGTGCACATGGTGAACCGCGTGTGTGCTGCCTCCTGGGGTGCCGTTCCTGGAGGTCAACGCACAAAAGACGTTATGTACGCCTGGATGAATTTTATGAAAGTTCTGTCCAAAGGCACGTTCATGAAGAATAATGCCTACGATGCCATCATGAAAGTCGATGGATTTCGTCTCATCTCGATTAAAGAAGATGACAATGGAAATGTGGTGAGTGAAGAGCGCTATCAAGGAAGTGACAGCGTCAAGGTCTCCTATGTCCCGCCAACGGAATATGCAGAAGAATCAATGAATATGATGGACAACAAAAAGAACCGCCGTGCGCGAAAGATGATGGTACCTGCGATGAAAGACACGCCGCCTGGCTCGGAGATCAGGAAGGAGCCCATCGCTTCCATTGATAGCACGGAACTTCAGCCAGGTGAATGCAAAAAGACAAAAGAAGGAATTGTTTGCAATGAAGGGGGACCGGCCACAAAGATTCAGCCCAACAATCCAACCGACTCTGACACACCCAACGAAAAAGCCGAGGACATGAAGAAAAATGTTGAAGATCTTCTAAAGGGTATGGGGTTAGGTAGTCTCCTGGGGAACTAAGAGAGGAGGGGTAACTAATGATGAACTCCATTATTGAGGACGTTCGCCAGATCATCACGAATCCAGTCGATTTCTACCGGGGAATGACTAAAACTGGGGGATTTGGTGACCCCATGATCTTTGTATTAGTCATGGCCGTAGTCAGTGCCATTCTTCTGGGATTTTTCTCCCTATTCGGCGTAGGCAGTATTGGAGGAGCGATGGCCGTGGGGTTCGGAGGCATTATTTTGCTTCCAATCATGTTTCTTATCTTTAGCTTTATTGGTGCCGGAACCATGTTTGTTATTTGGAAATTGATGGGTTCTCAAGGATCTTTCGAGGTATCTTATCGCTGTGTGGCCTATGCTTCAGCTATTTATCCCATCACCGCCTTGGCCGGTCTTATACCTTATCTTGGTTCTATCATTGGCATCGCCTGGTGGATGTACCTCATGATTATCGCCAGCATCGAAGTCCATCAGATGGCCCAAAAGACCACATATATGGTCTTCGGCATCTTTGGTGTATTCCTCATCGTTACGAACCTGAGTAGCGAAATGGCCGCTCGTCACATCGGCCCAGAGTTGGAGAAGTTAGGCGGCAGTTTTGAGAAATTGGAAGATATGTCTCCAGAAGAAGCAGGGGAAGCGGTGGGGAAATTTTTGAAAGGCCTGGAAAAGGCAACAAAGGAACAGGAAGGACGGTAAAAATAAAAGATCCCCACAGCATGCAGCAGGGAGATTATGATGCTTGGGACATTTGATCACCCCTTAATATTGAGAGCGGAAAGGAGAATGTTACGGTTTAGGGAAAAGCCAAAGCCTCAAGCAAAAGGGTAAATCCACGTCACAAGAAAGATCCATGCCTTCAAGTATGAAATTGATTCAGACGGGTCAAAAGAATTAATGTAAGAGGGATAGTCGTGTAATAAGTTACGAACAATCCTATTATTCATTGTTTGGCACATTTTAAAGGTGGCCTAGGATTTGGCATGGAAATAAAACCACATTTTTTTATTGTCGGAGGCCCACGGTGTGGCACAACCACACTCAGCCGATGCCTGAAAAAACACCCTCACGTCTGCTTCTCCAAACCCAAAGAACCCCACTATTTCTCGCAATTGAACGGCAAGATTTCTCTTGAAAGTGTGCGCACAGACTACTTGGACAGATATTTTTCTTCTTTTCAGCCCAAACATCGCGTGATGGGAGAGGGTTCCACATCCTACTTGTATTCGGAGAAGGCAATCCGTGCTATTCTGGAATTCAATCCTCAGGCCAAATTCATTGTCATAGTACGAAATCCGATGGAAGTGGTCTACTCATTCCATTATCGCTTGCTGTACATTCTTGAGGAAGATCAGGTGGATTTTCACAAAGCATGGGATCTCCAGGACGCGCGAGCCCAGGGCAACCATCTTCCGCGGCTTTGTCGTAATCCCAACATGCTTCAATATGCTGAAGTAGGCCGGTTTGGAAAATACGTGGAACAAATGTATCAACTTGTAGGACCAGAAAAGTGCATGGTGATCGTTTTTGATGATTTGAAAAATAACATGCTTGACGTCTATAAAAACGTTTTGTCGTTTATTAATATGGAATACGATGGCCAAACGGAGTTCCCTCAAAGGATGATGAGCAAAACGTATAAGTTTTATTGGCTGAGTCGTTTGCTTTGGCGTCCACCAAAACGTGTCGAACAAGCTGTGAGAAAATTGGATAAGCAGCCAAAAGGTGGCAAGAAGCGATTAACAGTCAACTGGGTCATTGCGCAGATCAAGAAATTTAATGTGATCAAAAAACCTCTCCCTCCCCTTGAGCCTCAGTTGCGAGCCCTTCTCCAGGAGAGTTTCTCCAAAGATATCGACAAGCTCGGGAAATTATTGCACCGAGATTTAAGTCACTGGAAAAAATAGATACCGGCCGCCGGGATCTGACTCATGACGGCCGCACTCGTCAATTGATAACCCTAATCGCAATTGAAGATCTCGAGGCCTCCGTGGATAAACGCATACTCCAGTGATTGGAGGCGGGAAGCGGTGCCTTCTTTATCGGTTGCGCCACACAAAACTTCAAACAGTCTCCACGACCGCTTCCTTGTTAAACC
>QIDY01000357.1 GCA_003228495.1 Nitrospirota bacterium | reverse complement strand
GGGAATCGCCGTGAGAGGGCCAAATTGTATGCCGGGTGGGCTTCCGCATCATTTTCCCTTACATCCCATTTGTTGACCATGATCACACAGCCACGTCCTTGTTTATTGATTAACCCCGCGATTTTGGTGTCTTGTTCCGTGACGCCTTCGATGCCATCCAACACTAAGACAGCGATGTCGGATCGACCCAAGGCCCGCATGGCTCGCACCACGCTATAGCCTTCTATTCCGCGATCAATACGCCCTCGTCTTCGGATCCCGGCCGTATCGGTAAAGATATAGCGTTGACCTTGGCGGGTGACGAGCGAATCAATGGGATCGCGTGTGGTACCGGGGATGTCGCTAACAATGAGCCGCTTTTCTCCCAAAATGGCATTCACCAACGTTGACTTGCCGACATTCGGACGTCCTACGACGGCGATGCGGGGAATCTCAAGTTTCGCAGATTCGTCTGGAGCATGAGGCAGATAGGGCATGAGCGCTTCGAGTAGCTCATCTACTCCCATCCCGCCTTCAGCAGAAATCGGAAAGATGTCGTTCACGCCCAACCGGTAAAAATCTGCGAGGAGAGGTTCAGACTTTGGCGTATCAATTTTATTGACGGCCAGAAAGACCGGTTTAGTAATAGGACGCAAGAGATCCGCCAACTCGGAATCCAGGGGCGATAATCCGACACGCCCATCCATCACGGCAATCACTAAATCGGCTTCGGCAATGGCCTTTTGGGTTTGATCCTTAATCTGCGCTACGATCACATCTTCGGCATTGAGATCCAAGCCACCAGTATCAACTAAGGTAAACATGCGGTTTTGATACTCGCATTCCGCCGAATTACGGTCTCGTGTGACGCCGGAGACATCATCCACAATCGCAGTACGATGCCCCACAATCCGGTTGAACAGAGTCGACTTGCCGACATTCGGCCTACCAACAATCGCCACCAATGGTTTATGTGGAAGCAGACCTTCGACGCTCTCATCTTCAGAAAAATCTAAAGGGAGCGGTGCGGATTCTGGCACAGGTCGGGAACGGGGATGATTAGAACGCGTCATAGAAAACTACCAGCTGATATTTTTGGTTATTCCAATTTTTTCCAATGCGTTCTTGACCGTGGGGTACACACTGGCAGTCGCAAAGAGATTAGGATGCAGGCGGAGCTAAGGAGACAAGCGTTTGATTTTGTAGGAACCGCCCCATTCGCGTGGAGGAATATTTTTTTGTGTGCCAACCCGCAAGTACCACCAGACCCCGTCAGCGGTTTTTCCATCTTCTGATAAGAGCACTTCAAAGCCGCCTTCTCGATCATTACCCTTTTGATACCAAGTTCCTGACCAGAGCCGATCTGCCACTTTTTCCGTCTGAATCCGGCCTTCTTGCCACGTGTAAGGACCATTGCCCTTGACGTCTAGTGTCGCTTGGTAGGCTTTGTCTTCTTCTTGAATCTCCCATTCCCCAGTGAGGTCTATCTCGACCAGACTGCCTCTAACTTCGGTGGGCGTGGTTTCCTGCTTTACAGCCAATGGCTTGACAGGTTCCCGAATTGATTCATGCCAGTTAACCAGAATCCACGTACCTTCGCGACGATTCAAGACTCCCGTATCTCGCAACAGCCAGGGTTTTTTGACCGGCCTATTAGCCGTTTGCGCTTCTCGGTTGTAATCAATTTCGGCATTCGCCTTGACAATCATGCAAATGACCGTCTCCGGGTCATCTAGATTCACTGGTGCATTGGCCCAGGTTTCCCAACCTCCACAGAGGAACATCAGAAGGCTCAAGAAGCCGATCACCCTCAAACCTTTTCCCCATGTATTTTTAATCCGCACCGTGTCGGCTTTTCCTGCTAGGAAAGACATTGCCTGTTCCTTTCCGAGTCGCTGATTTTTAAGGATTCGGATTATTCTGAATTGAAATGACGGGAGTACGGATGAGAAGATCATTCTCCGACTGGAATGTATTCCAGAAAAACCTGGCTAAGGGCTCGCGAGACGATAACTTCCCATTTTCGCATCCCATCTTCAGGCCATCTTGGGCCGATCTTCACTCGCACAATTCTCTGCATAGGCCTGGCGACGTTTGCGGTTCTGCTCCCTCAGGTCGACCCAATCTGCCCCAAATCTGGGCGCGACTAGCTTGGATCATCCCGCAGGGTGAACCCTTGGTATTGTTTCGAGAACCCTAAGGGTCTGTCGTGACGGACCCTTAGGTATGGAGATGCTTCATAGCCGCAGCACATAAAATGATAAACACTCCCATCCAAAGAGCTATTCGCTGAAAAGGCACAGGCTCGACGGCCATTTCTTCCAGCTCTTCCTGGTCCTCATGGCCTGTAGGTTCGTTTTCAAACATGATGGTGTAGAGGAAAATTGTCAGAACCCCAAGCACCAAAAACAGTTTAATGAAAAAGACGATAAGATATTTGGCATGATGTGCCACACTCTCTCCAGTAGCCATAACCATACCTTCACTGACGTAGTGTAAGTTCACACCGCCCGTAAAGAGAATAACCACAAACAAAACCCCTACGACACGTTTATATTGTTTGTAGAATGCCTCGGATATGGGTTTGATGAATTCTTTGGGCACAGCGGTTTTTAAACCTGGCGTCACGGCCATGACCAGAAATGCCAGACCACCGATCCACACAACTGCCGAGAGCAGGTGCAGCCAATGCACTAAAATGGGAATGAGTTGATTGAGGTCGGTGAGGACCCCGAGAAGGGATTCCATTAAAACTTAAAGACCGGCTTTTCGTTGCCGAACCGGCGCTTGCGCAGTTCTTCCATCAATTCGATGGTGATGATTGGTATACCCTGTTCTGTCGCATGCCGTTCCACACCCTTTTTGACCATGGCCCGCAAGAAATAGGGGATACGACTCAGTCGTTCTTCCGAAGCTTGATCCCATTTAATTGATGAGGCTTCTGGCATATTGAAGGCCACCTGGATCTTCTCCCCGCCCTTGGGCGTATAGAGACACCATTCGTCTTCATCCATCCAATCCCCATGATCTACGTAAGGACGTGCTCGGCAGCCCCCGCAAATTTCACTGTATTCACAATCACCGCATTTGCCTTTTAAATGCGGATACCGAAAGGAATCGAAAATCTCCGACTTTTCCCACAAATCAACAAAGCTAGTATCACGAATATTCCCAGCAGACAGGGGCATGTAGGGACAGGGTGTCATGTCGCCATTGGGCGTGATCCGCGCATAATTTGTACCAGCGAGACATCCGCCACCCATGTATCCTTGAGCTTTTGTGATCGGAGAATTCGGATCTTTTTCATAAGCCATTCGTTTAAAATGTGGCGCGCATCGAGCCCGCACTAGCATGTCTTGATATTTATCCTGACACTCCAGGAGATATCCTAACACCTCTTCATATTGCGAAGGGGTAATGTCTGTCAGTTCTTCGCCGCGTCCGGTGCACACCATAAAAAAAACATTGAGGACTTTGGCTCCCAGTTCATGCGCCCAATCAATGACGGCCGGCAATTCTTGGTAGTTCATGGGTTGCGCACTAAAATGTATTTGGAATTGCAACCCATTGCGTTTGCATGCCTCGATACCCGCTAAGGCCCCTTCCCACGCTCCCGGCAACCCACGAAAGACATTGTGTTTGCTTGGATCAAGTGAATCAATGCTAATGCCCACGCCCATGACACCAATTTCCACCAATTCCTTGGCAATCGCATCATCAATCAACATGCCATTAGTGCCAAAGACCACCATAAACTGTTGTTTCACCGCATGACGAGCAATGTCTAAGATGTCGGGACGAACCAGCGGTTCTCCACCTGTAATGACCAGTAGACTCCCACGATTAACTTCGGCAATTTGATCGATCAAACGAAAACATTCTTCGGTGGTAAGTTCATCATCCCCGCCACCCTTTTTGGTTGTCGCATCCAGATAACAATGATCACATTTTAGATTACAACGCTTGGTGAGATTAAGGGCGACAAGATACGGTTTGAAGTCGTCAACGGTTCGGCCATCACCTGGCGCATCGATGCCCGGACGCAAAGATTCAAACCGAGAGACGGCACTCGAACCTAATGAGGACAAGCTATTGAAAAAGGAGTTAAGAACCGGAAGGGACTTACCCATGTTTGCCGGCTCCGGATTGGGCTTCTGAAGCAGCCCCTGCACCGGTCAACCGGGAGACAATGTCTTTCACATTCCCCGTTTTCATGGCTTCTTCCATGGTTTCCTTGGCTTGTTCAATGCCT
>QIDY01000091.1 GCA_003228495.1 Nitrospirota bacterium | reverse complement strand
ATGGAAGAATTAAATGACCTGGTCATGGTCCGCGTTCGTGGAGTTGATGGGATTACGAAGACGAACACCGCTATCGTGCTAAAAATCTAGCAAGACGTAAAAAGTGAGAAGGTAAGGACGCTGAGCAAGCAATTACTCTTCTTTCCTAACCCGACTATGCCGGGTTAGGGTATATCCTATTTGAAAGGAAGTCACGACATGACAAGAGCCACTAAATATGCGGATTTTGAGCCGTGATTTTGTGGGGGACCTATTTGAGAGTAAATTGGTGTTCTAAAATGATAGGCAGGAGCCATTCATTCATGAGGCTTATGCTAAATGACGCACATGGTCCATGGATTTATGAAGGACTCGAATAACCAGAATGCCGGTATGAGTGGGAGTATAAAATATCACATGGGCCGCGATATTATAGGCATAGAGGCCCGCGCTGACATGGCTGTAGTCACGCCCGAGTTTGTCATTATTTGTAGAGAGCCTCAAAAGCTTTATGGATCTGGGTAAGATACGATTCTGCGCGAGCAAGGCCCCATTGTTCGAGACTGTATTTGTAGATACTTTCCAGGTCGCTTAGGGCTCGTGGCCGTAACTGCACCGACCTACTCGACATAATATTTTTTTCTCATATCGCCCAAGAAATCTTTCAAGATAAACGTGCCTGGCTCACCGCTTTGTTCTCCTTCATCGATCAGGCGGCGTAGCGCTTTCAGTTTTGTATCATCTTCTTCTAATCGCCGAATGCCAGCTCGTATCAATTCCGATTGGGTTTTGTAACTGCCCTCCTGAAGTTGTCCAGCAATAAACTGTGCATCCTGCTCGCTTGGTTCAAAGGTAATCGTATGTTGTTTCATAGTTTGCCCCCATATATGAATATTTCTTAAATCACTATAGCGTACTGACAAGGGCAATACTTTGACTTCTCAAGAGGACAGAAATATGCTATATTGCACCAATAGTATGATTATTGAATTACCGCTTGGAGGCAACAATGACGACGGTTCGAAAGACGATCACCTTAACAACCAAACAAGACCAATGGATCAAGGCGCAAATTGCTGCTGGTGGTTTCACGAACGATAGCGAGTATATCCGTGACCTATTGCGCCGTGACCAAGAGCAGAACGCCAAGTTTTTGGTACTGAAAGCCGCCATTCAGGAAGGGCTGGATAGCGGGATCAGTGATAAGACTGTGCTTGAGGTTTGGAAGGAGGCCGAACAACGGTACGCCGCGAAACATGGCTGAGTATCAACTGAGCAGCCGAGCCAGTACCGACATAAATGAAATAGCCAAGTACACTATTGAAACGTTTGGGATCAGGCAGGCCCGACGGTATCGTGATGGGTTAGAGGCCTGTTTCCAAACTCTTGCCACTACTCCCAATCTTGGCCGTGAGGCCACTCAACTCGCACCGAATCTCAAACGCTATACGTATCAATCTCACGAAGTGTTTTACATGGTGACCAAACAGGAAGTGTTGATCGTGCGCATTTTGCATGAGCGAATGGACTTTGATCGGCATTTATAATTTCTATCCTCTTATTCCTTACCTTCTCACTTTTTTTAATTTTCACTTCCTACTGTTCACGCTGCGGGTAGAATTTGTTTAAAGACTTTCCAGGATTTCAACATTTCCACGGCCTTCAGTAATTGCACGTCTTCGGGTGGGACGGGTTGAGGTTCATTGGGGTCCGATGGTTTCGGGGGTTCCTCGGTCTCAGCTTTCGGTGTTTTGACTGCGGTTGTGTTTGAGCCTTTTCCGCCTTCGTTCCCTTCAGACGTATCTTTTTTAGCCACTTGAATTGCTTTGAGATCAATGACGATGTCGGGTTGTACGCCAATAGAATGGATCGATTTGCCTTTTGGGGTATAGTATTTGGCGGTTGTTAAGCGCAGTCCTGAGCCGTCGGAAAGGGGAAGGATGGTTTGAACGGAACCTTTTCCAAAGCTCGTCGTGCCGATGACAACGGCTTTTCCCCAATCTTGCATAGCAGCGGCTACGATTTCCGACGCGCTGGCAGAGCCATGGTTGACGAGCACAATCATTGGGTATTGGTAGTGTTTGCTGTTAGCTCCCGCCCGGTATTCAACTTTTTTTTCGTTGCGACCTTGAATAGAGACCACCAAGCGGCCAGCTTCCAAAAATTGTTCCGAGACTCTTACTGCAGCGGTTAGCAAACCACCGGGGTTGTTTCGTAGGTCCAAGATCAATCCCTGAATGTGTTGAGTAATGAGGTGTTCCAGTTCCTTGGTTAAGTCGGTTGCCGTGGATTCCTGGAATTGTGTCATTCGGATATAGCCGATGTTCCCTTCTAAAATTTTCGATCGAACACTTTGAATTTTAATGATATCCCGGGTAATCGTAAAAATTAGGGGTTCCTCAATTCCTTCTCGAAGAACTGTCAGCTTTACGGAGGTGCCGCGCTGTCCTCGCATATGTTGGACGGCTTCCATGAGGGTCAAGTCTTTAGTGGACTTGTCGTCAACTTTAATGATGGTATCGCCAGCTTGAATGCCAGCGGCAAAGGCGGGTGTATCTTCAATGGGAGCAATGACCGTGAGCCGGTGGTCTTTTATGCCTATCTGAATGCCCAGGCCGCCAAATTCTCCCTTGGTTTCCACTTGCATTTCCTTAAACATATCGGACGTCATGAAAGAGGAATGAGGATCGAGGCCGGCGAGCATGCCTCGGAGGGCGCCTTGTACCAAATCCTTGGTTTTGGTTTCCTCCACATAATGTTTTTTGACTTGAGAGAGTACTTCAGCAAACACTTGTAATTCTTCATACGATTCGCTGGCATAACCCGGTTGATCTCCTCCTTTTCCGATGAAAATTCCAACAAAGAGGATGGCGGTCAAGGTCAGACCGGAAATCAGGACAGTGGAAAATCGTTCTTGTGACATGTGGAATTCCTTCTTTCAGTTAATCGATGAAGGGAGTACTGAAAACGTCCGCCAGCCGCATCCTCTGAACCAGTAAAAAGTAAGGAGAAAGAAGGGAGGGGTAAGAAATAAGGCGTGCCTTGCTTTTTTTCTTTTCACTCCTAACAGGCTTTTCTTCTCTCTTGCTTCTCACTTTGTCCTCCTTACTTTTCACTTCCTATTGTAAAAGTATACTCATGTTTTGCCACTATTCAATAGCCCCATCAAGGCCGTTTGGCCAGCCATTTGAGAGGATCGATGGGCGTGGTGCCTTTTCGTAGTTCAAAATAGAGCGTATCGTCCCCGGTGACACCTGTTTCACCGGTATGGCCAATCATTTGGCCCATGGTCACCGCATTTCCTTCGGCTACTAACAATTCCGAGGCATGCGCGTATAGTGAGAAAAATCCATTCGTATGATCCACGATGACGACAAGCCCATAGCCTTTTAACCAATCGGCATACACGATCTTCCCGGCAGAGACCGAACGGATGGGGCTCCCTTCTCGAGCCTGGATTTCAATACCTTTTTTGTTGACATAGGTGTCGAACGTGGGATGCTTTTGCCGGCCAAAGAAGGAAACAATCTTGCCTTTTACGGGCCAGAGGAAGGAGCCAAGAGAGGGCAGCTTGCCTGGCGTTTTCCGTAATCGCGACTGAGCTAATTGAAAGCGTTGGTTTAAGGCTTTGAGAAGACTGTCGACTTGTTCTGCCGATCGTTGGAGACCTTCAACCGTGCGTTCATGCGTGTTTTTTTCTTTTGAGAGACTGACGAGCACTGTGCGTTTCTTTCGTTTAAGTCCGGAAATTTCCGTGATGGTATGCCGGGTTTCACCTTGTAAGGCAAGTAAAACCTCTTGCGCCCGAACTTGTTGATCCTTCAGGAGCTGCAGATTGGTGAGGTCTTCTTGAAATTGTCGGACAAGTGCATGCTCTCGTTGAGCGACCCAAGCAATATAATCCATACGATTAGCGGCATCGGCGAATGTTTTGGCCGTAAACAGTGTTTTGAGATAGCCTGTTCGCCCTTCAATATATAATAACCGAAGTCGGGCGGTTACAGCGCCACGATGAGTTTGTACGGTTTTCTCCAGCTCGGAAATATTGGTGCTGAGATTGGCTAATTTCTGATCTTGCTCCTTAAGTTGCGCGTCGATGCGGTTGCGTTCTTTCTTTTTACGATAGAGCTGCCGATCAAGTTGTTCAATGTTTTTGAGGACAGATCCGTGTTTTTTTTTGACTTTAGTAGCCTTTTTTTTGGTTTCTGCGATTTTTTTTTGTAATCGTTCCAGACGTTGGCGCTCCTGAGACA
>QIDY01000179.1 GCA_003228495.1 Nitrospirota bacterium | reverse complement strand
ATGCGTTCGCTACGGGCAGTGTGGCCCTCTACAGTTGGGGCAATCAAGGTAGTATCTTTGATGATGTGGTCGTCAATGTCCTCGGCGGTGGTCCGGGCAATCAAGCGCCGACGGTGAGTGCGGGGCCGGATCAACCGATCACGCTTCCGAACATGGCGACCCTAGATGGTACGGTGACGGATGATGGGCTCCCCAATCCGCCGGGGGTGGTGACGACGACCTGGAGTAAGGTGAGTGGGCCGGGCACGGTGACGTTTGGGGATGTCAACGCGGTCGATACCACGGCGAGCTTTAGCGTGGATGGCCTCTACGTGCTTCGTCTGACAGGGGATGATAGTGTACTCACGACCTCCGATGACCTGACCGTGACGGTCAATCCAGCTGGGGGAGCAGGCTTTATCGCGTACAACGATCTGGCGTGGGGGACGGGCCAGTTGAGCACGAACATCACCACGATTACCTCGCCTACCGGGGGATCAGGGTTTCCCAGTAGTGGGCAGTTGGTGGATTTTGCCACAGGGCTGCCGACTCCTGTGCTGCTGACCGTTACTGGAGGGAACTTTAAGGGAGACTTGCATGCGGGCCAGGGGGCCAACCCGGCAACCGGGACGGATGCGTATGGTCTGTTTAATGGCATTGTGAATGGGCAGGGGGCCGTCTCCTACGTCAATCAGGCGGGCAGCTCGCTGGTGCTGACCTTCACGGGGTTGGATCCGGCGAAGGTGTATGACCTGGCCTACTTTGCGCACCGGAACAAGTACGCGTGGGATCGGGCGTCGTTAGTGAGCATCTCGGGGCAGGATACCTTTACGAACAGCAGTTCGGTCGCGACGGATAATCCCAGTGAGGCGGGGGGGGTGCTCTTCACGGGGCCGACGGATCCGTCGACGCGGTTGCCGGCCGACAATGATAATGGGTACGTGGCGCGGTTTAGTAATATCGATCCGGGCAGTGATGGGGCAGTAGTGCTCACGATCAGTTTTGATGGCGCGGTGGCCAGTGAATTCAAAGGCAAGTATGGCAGTGCCGTGCGGCTGCAGGAGTAGACAGTTTGTCAAGATCGATCGACGGGCTCCCCGTCGAAAACTCTTCCTTTCTCATTTAATAATAGTTTGGGGTCTGATGATGACACAAGCGACTGGCCAAGCAGACGCAGATGTCGTTGCACCAAAATTGCCGGTTCAGAGGTTCCTCCCGCAGACCCTATGCCAAGGTCAGGCAAATAAAACGGGTCAGCAAGATGTGGAAGTAAATAGAGGCCTTAATCTAGTCGGCAGCGCCGACCTCTTGTCTGCGTACTCACGTGGGTATTCCTGGGACGCAACGCGATTGAGCTTATCATTGGACATGTGAAAGGGGATCCCTGGCTTGGCCGGAAACCACCTCAAGGGTACGCTGGACGACAAGTTCAGTGCCCTCCTCTGTGGGTAGGGCAGAATTTACGAGCCATGCTCAGGCACCTGAGAATTTTGTGGCTTTAGTATATTCTGGCGAATCGAACCCAAGGAATCGTGTTGACGCATTTCCTCCTCCCTGTTGCTTGAGAAAAGACTTTTTCAGAGACCACTAAGTAGCAGTGGTAGTCAGTGAAGCTAAGGATAACGAGTGGAAGGCTATAATTTAAGAAAGCCTTTGAATTCGTCGAATCTATTGGAATAACAATGACTCTATGCCACATGCGTGGTATTGCGGGAATGTTGTTATAGATCTTATTACTTTGACTCTGGCTGAGGGATTTGCCGCTATGTCCTCATTTGGCGACCGGGGTATGCGACGAGTTTGTTTTCCGCTTCAACCGACACAAAGCTCCAATGGCGGCCTTGAAACCTTGCTTGGGATTTTGTCCCAGAAAAACCCATTGACGTTGTGCGAATTGATGGAACCGGAGTCAAAGTAATAAGCACTTTTGCCGATATACATGCTGCCTCCCTCCCCAAGAAATTGGGAGGGAGGCATGTCGTCTTAGGCAATCATGTCCAAGTCAGTAACAGGCCTACAGAGTATATTTCTGTTGCGAATAAAGGCGTTAGACCTTTTTGCTAGTTGAACGTTGGGATACTAGTGATATTATGGGTATAGAAAGATTTTCATGAGGCATGCTGGAAACTGATTGTTACCTGCTCTTTTCCCCTGTTTTGGAGATGAGTCAAGGCCCTATCCCATTAATGGTGAAGGTTCTTCAGCCCAATTAAAGTCATTTCCGAAATGCAATAAAGATAGAGAGAGTCCCGCCATTCTTGGTTTTTAGATCTGTAGGTATTTGAATACGTCTTAGGTTGGTCCCGCTTTGAAGAATAAAGATCCCCGTGGCAAGAACACGGGGCATTCAGAGGGAAAACGATTTGAAAATCCCCTAACCCTCTTTTCCACAAGGGGGACCTAAGCGGTAACCTCGTAGCAAGCTACGGGGAATAGCAAGTTTAAATGTCCGGGGAGTACAGTAGTATCGAAATGACTAGACGAGGAGACACAGTATGAAAGTCGTTATTCTGGCAGGAGGGTTTGGTACTCGATTTTCCGAGGAAACTGATTTACGGCCTAAGCCTATGATAGAAATCGGAGGTAAGCCTATTATTTGGCATATAATGAAAATCTATGCCACTTACGGAATCAATGAATTCATCATTGCTTTAGGATATAAGGCAGAGGTTATTAAGGAGTATTTTCTCAACTTTTACGCTATTAATAACGATATCTCTATTGATTTGTCGAACGGGAAAACTACCATACACGATGGAAAGCAACCAAACTGGAAAATCCACCTTGTCGATACGGGATTGCATACCCAGACTGGTGGCAGACTAAAACGTCTGCAGGGTTGGTTAGATGATAATGAGCCATTTTTATTTACTTATGGGGATGGTGTGGCTGATATAGACATTCAAGCCCTTATGGAATTTCACCAAACACATGGGAAATTAGCCACAGTAACCACTGTACGAGCTCCGGCTCGTTTTGGACGAATTAGGTATGAGGGTAATCAAGTTGTGGATTTTCATGAAAAACCGGAAACGGGAGAAGGTTGGATTAATGGCGGTTTCTATGTTCTCAATAAAAAGGCGATTGATTATATTACGGATGATGAAACTGTTTGGGAAATTGATCCTTTACAGCGATTAACTCAGGAAGGGGAGCTCACTGGCTTTCCACATTATAAATTTTGGTCCTGTATGGATACCCTTAGGGAAAAAAATTTTTTGGAGGACTTATGGACTTCAGGAAAAGCTCCTTGGAAAGTGTGGGAATAAACATGTTTTGGAATTCAACGCGAGTATTTATCATTGAGACTATCTGGAAAGGTAGAGGCCTTGTTGGAAAAATTGATTCAGGAGGAAATCTTTTTTATTGTCACCTTAATCCGTGATTGGAACTCACAGAATGAGTTAATACGAAGTGAGGATGTACGAAATACTACCTTTAAAATGGCGACGATCACTTAACATGAGGCTAACTTATTTTCTTCAAATTTTTGCCTTGACAATGGTGCCCATTATACGGGAATTATACATAAGAGGTTGGGTAAATGGGATAGGGATCATATCGGGGGTGACAGCTTTGCCTTACTGCCCACGGAGTTTCAAACAGCAACATCATTCAACTTCTTGATTCCCCCAAAAATACAGGGCAAACTGGCTATCGTTACTAGAGTCCATCCTCCAGGTCGGTTTGGCGCTTTGGGCCTTAAGGGCAATATGCTTTTTTGTGTGTAGAAAAACCCGAAAGAATGAATTAACGATGCATTTTATGTCCAAGAGCCAACAATTCTGGATTATGTTGAGAGAAATTACGTCTGTTGGGAACGATTGCCCCTTCAGAATCGAGTAGCTCTATAACATATAACAATTGGTCTACAAACATCCTGGTTTCTGGATGCGTGGGGACATCTTCCTCGGCAAAAACGTTTTGGAAACGATTTAGAACTTTGGAAATTCTGACTGGAAAGTACCCTGATCTAAAACTCTCTATCTTAAATTTTCTTTAACCCTTACCGAAAACTGGAGGTTGGATCCAATTGAATAACGATATTGTAAAAAATGACCTTGAATTTATAGTTGGCCACCTGGACAATGAACTTTCATCTATTGCAAACAAGAAAATTCTCATAACTGGTGGCGCAGGGTTTTTGGGCTATTATCTGGTCCTGACCATAAACCATTGGAACAAGAAGTTTCCTGAGCGACCAATTGGTCTTACGGTTTATGACAATTTCATTCGAGGTTTTCCAGAGTGGTTGAAAGAGCTGGAAGGATGCAAGCATTTAACCATTGT
>QIDY01000030.1 GCA_003228495.1 Nitrospirota bacterium | reverse complement strand
GAAACCCGGCAATATACAAAACCGCTTGGAGGTTGTTTTTGGATAAAGGAATACGAGGTTTTTTCGGGTATCAATGAATGTTGCGCATTCACAAAACTTAAGATGGATTCCCGATAAAAAATGTCGGGAATGACGGAAAAATAGACGTCGATTTTTTGAGGGGTTGTGAAGAAATAAGTTAACCCCGTCGATCTTTTATGCGGGGATTTTTTGTGTGGTGTTATTGGTCGCGGTTGACCATGTAGCAGGACACAATAGCCAAGGATCGTTTGGCGAGGCTATTGGGGAATGCGGCTAAGTCTAAAGCTGAAGCCTCAATATACTCCCGGGCCCGAGAAGTGGCATAAGCTAAAGACCCCTGTGCTCTCATCAATTTAAGAATACGTTCTAATTCCTGGTCATCAACCGAATGAGTTCGAATTTTTTCTTTCAACCAAGATTGTTCTGAGGGAGAGCAGGTTTGGAGGAGATGAAGCAGCGGAAGCGTAATCATACCCTGACGAATATCCTGCCCCAAAGATTTTCCGAGGCGTGTATGATCCGCTGAATAATCCAACCGATCATCTGCTAATTGAAATGCCATGCCCAGGTTGAAGCCGAATCGAGATAAGGCCATCTGCTCTTCCAAGGTTGCTCCGCCAATGATGGCTCCCACCTTACACGAGGCGGCCACGAGCGTCGCGGTTTTATATTCGACAATCTTGAGATAGGCTTCCTCCGTTAAGTCGGATTGGCTATTGGCGCAGAGTTGCAGGACTTCGCCTTCGGCCATTTTCCGGCAGGCATCGGCCATGATCTCATTGATGTCATGGTTGTGAAATGAGGCAATCAGCGCCATGGCTTGAGAATACAGGTAATCTCCGACAAGAATGCTGGCTTGATTTCCCCATACACGCCTCGCCGTTTGCTTTCCTCGTCGCAAATCTGCTTCATCAATGACATCGTCATGGAGCAGTGTGGCGGTATGGATAAATTCGATAAGGCTCCCGAGAAGGAGATAGTCTTTTTCTAGATAACCGAAGAGACGGGCAGATAAAATTAAGAGAAGGGGGCGGATACGCTTCCCTCCACTGGAGAGAATATGATCGGCAACGGTGTGAATGAGAGGGGCATGTGAGTCTAGATGTGTTTGAATTTTGGCCTCGACCTCATTCAACTCCGGCCGGAAGGCTTCCCACACTTCCTCCATCGAATCCAGGGATTTTACTACAGGATCGGTGGACATGGGCGCGATACTATGGAGTATCCTGTGGATTGTCAAGGTCAGTTGAGCGTATAAAATTCCAGGAAAGTCCTGGAAAATTCAGCGAATACATTTGGAAGGAAATGCTTGAAAGTCAATCAGTTACCTTGACAGAATTTTTCGCTTTGGATTACTGTGGACCGGGACAATTCCGGCTCGGCCTTCCCTTTTTTCCGGTTAAATTTTCCGGGACTAGTCTAATCTCCACGAGGCTCCCCGAAAGGTAAGAGGGGTGTTTGTTGTCTCTATTACTGAACCTAATTTGTAGGATTCTTGAAATGAAATACGTGATTCCTCAGAAGAGGATCGTGAAATGACATCCCCCATGAACATTCCTGGTTTGCCTGTTCCGCAAGGGTTATATCATCCCCGCAATGAACATGATGCCTGTGGAATCGGGTTCGTGGCCAATATTAAGGGGCACAAATCTCATGAACTCGTCGAAAAAGGCCTCTTGGTCTTAAAGAATCTTGTCCATCGGGGTGCACAAGGGTGTGATCCTTGTACAGGCGATGGTGCAGGCATTCTGTCTCAGATCCCGCATAAGTTTTTTCATCGAGTAGCAGGAGAAATCGGCATTCAATTGCCCTCAGCCAATGGCTATGGTGTGGGCATGGTGTTCTTGCCCCAGGATCGAAAGGCTTGTGAGCAATGTGAAGGCTTATTGGAATCTATTGTCCGAGAAGAAGGACAAGAACTATTGGGCTGGCGTGATGTCCCAGTCAAAGAAGACCAGGTTGGCGTCCAAGCCAGGAAGACGATGCCGGCCATTCGCCAGTTCTTTATCGCACGGGCTTCCCTCAATCCTACACAGTTTGAACGCAAACTCTATGTCATTCGGAAACGGATGACCCGGGCGGTCCGGGAATCGGCGTTGATTGGGAAGGAGTGGGTGTATATTTCGAGTTTGTCCTGTAATACGATTGTGTATAAAGGCATGTTGCTGCCAGAGCAAGTGTCCTTATTTTATCCTGATCTGGCCGATCCCACGTTTGTGTCGGCGCTGGCTCTCGTGCATTCGCGGTTTAGTACGAATACCTTTCCCACCTGGTCCCTGGCTCATCCCTACCGTTATACCGTGCACAATGGAGAAATCAATACGCTGAAAGGAAATGTCAATTGGATGCGTGCGCGGCAAGGGAGGCTGGCATCAAATCTCTTTGGGGAGGACCTGAAAAAGCTGTTTCCCATTATCGACGATTCCACGCAGAGTGATTCGGCTTGTTTGGATAATGCCATTGAATTTTTAGTGATGGCTGGGCGGTCGTTGCCTCATGCCATGATGATGCTGATTCCGGAACCATGGGTAGGGAATCCCCAAATGGATTTTGATCGCCGTGGGTTTTATGAATACCACGCGGCAGTAATGGAACCGTGGGATGGCCCTGCGGCCGTATGTTTTACCGACGGCAAACTTGTAGGCGCTACGCTGGATCGCAATGGGTTGAGGCCTTGTCGATACCAGGTTACCAAAGATGACGTAGTGGTGCTGGCCTCAGAAGCCGGCGTCTTGCCGACGGATCCGAAAAATATTCGTATGAAGGGACGGCTGCAGCCTGGCCGGATGTTTGTGGTAGATACGGAACAAGGTCGGATCATTGACGACGAGGAAATCAAAACCGAAATTACCAAACGCAAACCCTACCGGCAATGGCTAACACAGCATCGAGTCTCTCTGGATGAACTGCCGGAACCGATGAATGTCCCCCAACCCGATCATCCCACCCTTCGGCAGCGTCAGCAGGCTTTTGGTTATACCGTGGAAGAACTCAAAATGGTGTTAATCCCGATGGGGGTGAATGGTGAAGAACCGATCTCCTCCATGGGAACCGATACTCCATTAGCGGTCATGTCACAACGGCCGCAACTCCTCTTTAAATATTTTAAGCAGTTATTCGCTCAGGTCACGAATCCTCCAATCGATCCCATTCGGGAACATTTGGTTATGTCGCTGGTGACGAATATCGGGCCGAAACCCAACGTGATTGCCGAAATTCCTGAAGCCTGTCGACGGATCAAACTACAGCAACCGATTCTGACCAATGTGGATCTCCAGAAGATTCGTATGATTGGCGACCCCCATTTCACAAGCAAGACGTTACCCTTGCTCTTTAAAGTTTCCGAAGGGCCGGAAGGCCTGGCGTCGGCGATCGAGCAGCTCTGTCAGCAAGCCTCCAACGCGATAAAAGATGGGGAGAAGTTTTTAATCTTAAGCGATCGGGGTATGAATGCCGAATGGGCCCCCATCCCAAGTTTATTAGGGGTCTCCGCGGTTCACCATCATTTGATCCGTGAAGAAACGCGGACGGAAGTTGGCTTAATTTTAGAAACCGGTGAGCCACGGGATGTTCATCATTTTGCCAGTTTGATCGGGTATGGTGCCGGTGCGATTAATCCCTATTTGGTCGTGGAATCGCTTGTGGACATGGAGAGAGAAGGGTATTTTCCTGAAACGGTCGATGCAGCGACGGCCGAGTCGCGGTTTATTAAAGCGGTGAATAAAGGATTATTAAAAATATTCTCCAAGATGGGCATTTCGACGTTGCAATCCTATTGTGGCGCGCAAATATTCGAGGCGATCGGCCTCAATGCTGAAATGACGGACAGGTATTTTACCGGTACTTCCTCCCGAATCGAGGGAATTGGCATTCGGGAATTGGGCGAAGAAACCTTACGACGTCATGCCGTGGCCTATCAGCCCGTTCCTATTCGTCAGCTGGATTTCGGTGGCGAAATTCATTATCGCATTCAGGGCGAGCACCATAATTGGAATCCGGACACCATTTTTAAATTGCAGCATGCCACCCATACAAACAATCCAAAATTGTTTGCGGAATATGCCGCCTTGGTGAATGAAGAATACAAGCAGCGTTCTACGATTCGAGGGCTCTTCGATTTCAAATTTCTTCCAGAGCCGATTCCTGTAGAAGAAGTCGAACCAACCAGCGAAATCGTCAAGCGATTTACGACCGGAGCCATGTCGTTCGGAGCGATCAGCCAAGAAGCTCACGAAACCTTGGCCATTGCCATGAATCGGCTAGGGGC
>QIDY01000104.1 GCA_003228495.1 Nitrospirota bacterium | reverse complement strand
GTGTTCATCACGCAAGTGGCAACCAAGCCGCCCACCTTCGCCTTATTTGTCAAAGGGGCAGAGAAAATTCCTACTGCGTATCTTCGGTATTTAGAAAATTCCATCCGCGCCGAATATGGCTTTGAGGGTATTCCGTTAAAAATTTTATTGCGGGGAAAATGAAAAGTGAAAAGCAAAAAGTAAGAAGTGAGGATGGAAGAAAAAGGGGTGACAATTTATCGATAAATGATCGCCGCTATGTGCTGGCCTATTCCGCTCCCTGGCGCATTTCCGTAGTGGCGCCTCTTAGGGAATCGTGGATTACATTCGACTTAAGGCGTGGAAGTATTCTACGAAGGCATGCATGCCGCCTGAGCCTTGGCCCCAGTCAAAGTATTCATTTGGCGCGTGATAGCCATGTTCTGGCAAACTCAAACCCATAAATAAAATAGGCACTTTCCAGGTACGTTGTAACGTGGCAACGGCTCCGATTGACCCGCCTTCTCTAACGAACACCGGACGACGGCCAAAACCTTGTTCAATGGCATCTTGTAGCGCTTCGGCATAAAGCCCTTCGGAAATACCGCGAAAGGGTTCCAGGGCTCCATCGCTGATCACTTCGATGTCTGGATTACGCTCCCGTAGGTGCTTTTTTAAAAGACGGAAGATCTTTTGTGGATTCTGGTTAGGCACCAAACGCATGCTGACTTTGAGTTCTCCCCAGGCAGGAACAATCGTTTTCACCCCCGGCCCAGTATGCCCTCCTGTTAGGCCATGGATTTCAAAGGTTGGCCAGGCCCAAATGCGTTTGAGCAAATCTTTGGGGTCTGAAGTTCGTAGGGAACGCAATTGATAGGCCTCTTTAAACCGTCGTACTTGAAAGCCAGAGGTTACGAAGTCTTTCATTTCCGTTCGAGTAGGTGGGACGACATCATCATAAAAACCTGGAAATTTGACTCGTCCGGTTTTAGCATCCAGGCATGAGACGGCGGCATCGCATAATTCTGCCAATGGATTGCGAGCTCCTCCTCCGACGAGGCCTGAATGAACGTCGGTTTCTCCGGTGCGAAGGACGAAACGAGCCGTTAACAGGCCTCGCAGTCCACATGATAAGGCCGGTCGGTTTTTCGCGACCCAGATGGTATCGGAGACCAATACTGAATCGGAAGCGGGGACGGTTTTGCGATTGTGCAAAACTTCCAAGAAGTTAGGACTCCCGATTTCTTCTTCCGATTCCCATAGCACACGAATATTAAGAGGAATTCCCGCTTCCCGCGCGAACCGAGCGGCGAAGAGGGCCGTAAGTGCGGGGCCTTTATCATCTGTGGCGCCTCGGCCGCAATATCGATTGCCGTCTTTGTAAAAGGCAAACGGCGGTTGCCGCCATTCTGGTTCCAGAGCTGGTTGAACATCCAGGTGATTGTAGATGGTGACGGACGGATATTGCCGGCCCGCCCACCATTCGCCCACGACACTGGGATACCCCTTTGTCTTGACGATAGCCGCACGTGCGCCGAATTCTTCCAGATAGTCAACGGCCAATTTGGCCATTTTTTGCATATCTGACGCTTTATCGGGGTCGGAACTTACCGAGGGAATTTCTACCATCTGCCCCAACATATCTTCAAAAGTGGGACGCTGTTCTTGAATATAGGTGCGTATGCGGGAATCCTGAAAGGTCATGTTTCAGCAGTCCTTTTTGTGTGAAGTTCAGGAAAAATCCGGTTGGGTGAAAGTGCGAGAAACAAATGACAGTCTGGATGACAAACGTTCTTCTTTCAACCAACTGAAAAGGGAACCGGCGCAAACGTGATGATAAAAATAATTAAGGCTCCCCAAGCCACCCATCGACGGCCTTTTCCTAAGCCGACATCGGGGTCGATAACCGGAGGATGGGCTAGCCCAACAATCCCTGCCATCCCCACCCAGACAAACCAACCGGGCCAACCTGTGAGCCCCAAGTATATAAGAATGGGAACGGTCATGTAGGCCAATTGTCGCTGTTGTCGCCCAAAAACCGCGAAAGCCACATGTCCCCCATCCAGTTGTCCCAAGGGTAGCAGATTGATAGCCGTGACGAAAAACCCAAACCAGGCAGCAAAGGCAATCGGATGCAGGACCAGGTCGTGTGTAGGCGGAATGGGACCAAACATGAGCCAGGCAAATCCTTGTAAGAGGAGTGGCTCTCCCAGTTGGAGGCCAAAGGCATGTTCTTTGGGAATGACGTATGAAAACGATAGCCCGATAATCAAGGCCAAGACAGCGGCAAAAAATCCCGCAATTGGCCCGGCTACGCCGATATCAAATAATGCGCGACGTTGCATGATGGGGGAACGCATACGAATGACGGCTCCAAAGGTTCCGATGAATTGTGGCGGCCCAGGGATGAAGAGGGGAAAAGACGCTGGCACACGATGGATGCGCGAAAGTATATAGTGCCCCATTTCATGTGTGACCAAAATGCCTAAGAGGGTTGCCGCGAAGGGTAAGCCATTTACCAAAGAATCGGGATATTTGGTGAGAAAGTCCCAAGCGCCTGTCACCAGTTTTGTGTTCACTTGGTATGCACCCGCCCACAGAGTGGTAAATACCGTGAGGCCGAACAGTAGAAGGGGGAGGCCCCAATCGGAAAAGGTACTGGGCGGCGGGAGAGGTTCCCGATATAACGGATAGCGGGGTATATCAACCTCTTCTTGCGAGGCTTTAGAGACCCATGGGAGCTGATGAGGATTGATCGGCATGCGTTGTCGAAGGGCATCTTCTTTCGAAATGGGTGGAATTAGTGAACCTGGAGGCGTGTCTTCTAAATCATTCGATAAAGAAGGATCGGATGGAGGACGAGCATCTGGCGAATTCAACCGGCGATCATCTGGTAAACGAGGGTCCTCTTGGGAAGGGTGTTCCATGCGTGATGATTGTCTGGTGGATGAAAAGGGGATCTAGGCGAATCTCCGGTTACCCGAAGGGATTATGCGTGTGTTCTTCCGCCACGGTAGTGGAAGGGCCATGGCCTGGAAATAAAACTGTGTCCTTGGGTAAATGTAACAGGGTGTGGCGGACCGATTGAAGATGTTGTGGATATAAGGAAAACGGATTGGATCGGCCAACCGAGCCAGAAAAAAGCGTGTCGCCGACAAAGCAGAGGCTTTGGCCTTTTCGTGTGATGAGGTAGCAAAAGCCCCCTGGTGTGTGGCCAGGAGTCGCGAGACATTCTACGGTCATTTCACCGAGTGCAATTCTTTGATGGTCGGTTGGAATTTTCAACGACGCAAGGTCGGGTTTCCAGGGGAGCAGATCGAAATCTCCGTTGCCCAAGTAGACCGGCACTGGCCATTCCGCCAAAATGTCTTCCAAGCCCCCTGCATGGTCAGCATGGCCATGGGTCAATCCCACGCCGATTAAGGTTAGCTCTCGTTTTTTGATGGTGACCAACATCTGTTGAGCATTGTATCCAGTATCAATCATCAGCGTTTGTTGCGTGTCTGGATCAGATAACAGATACCCTTTGACTTCATAGCCGCCAATATCACCCCTAATGGTTTCAACCAGAGCATCCCTGGTTGTCCATTCCGGTTGGGATTGTGGGATCCAACCATCCAGCGTGATGGCTACCAAAGAATGTGATCGCAAATGCAAGGCCTGACAGATTTGTCGAATTTCGGTCTTGGTTGGTAGGCGCTTGCCTTTCTCTAGGCTTTCCAGGTCTGACGACTCGATATGCGTCAGTTCTGCTAACGCGGCTAGACCGTGCCCCTGTCCGAAGCGAGCCTTTTTCAAGATATCGCAAAAATCATCTTCTAAACTCATAGGTCCCTCAGGAATTCCACATCCCCTTCCATTTATAGAAGGGCGAATATTTTGACTAGATATGCCATATAACCAAAAATGAGGTGTGCAAGGAAAGAGGGGCCGGTTCTCAATACTGTGCCTTCCTTGTACCAGTGTGGACAAGGTTGGAAGATTATGTACAATGAGCCAGCCTTTGGGAGCTGAGAATCACGTCGTGACTACTAAATTTTTCTAAGAACCAATGGAGTTTATGGAGATCATAACAGGCTCAAACTTCTTCTTTGGTTCTTGTGTGGTGTCAGTCACATGACGACATCATCCAATTCGTGTGATGTGTTAGTCCTTGGGGGTGGGCCTGCCGGTTCTTCCATCGCGACCATCCTGGCAGAAAAGGGATGGCAAGTGGATGTGTGGGAAAAAGATCCTCAGCCTCGGTTTCATATTGGTGAGTCATTACTCCCTCACACGTTGCCATTCTTGAAACAGCTTGGAGTCTTGGAAGAAGTCGAACGCATCGGGTT
>QIDY01000249.1 GCA_003228495.1 Nitrospirota bacterium | reverse complement strand
AGGGAAAATGTCTACCTTAATGGAACGATATTAGGGATGAGGAAGAAGGAGATAGACCGCAAGTTTGATGAGATTGTAGATTTTTCTGGCGTAGAAAAATTTCTCGATACCCCTGTCAAACGTTACTCAAGTGGAATGAGAGTGCGCTTAGCCTTTGCCGTCGCGGCATATCTGGAGCCAGAAATATTACTCATCGATGAAGTCCTGGCTGTGGGTGACGTAAGTTTTCAAAGGAAATGCCTAAACAAAATGCAGGATGTGGGACGGCAAGGTCACACAGTGCTATTTGTCTCTCACAACATGGCAGCCATAAGGCGGCTCTGTCCACGAACGGTTCTATTGGATGCCGGTAGAGTCATTGCGGATAGCCCATCTGACCAGGTGGTAAGCTTGTACATGAATTCTGAGAAAGGTACGGGTGCCGAACGTGAATGGGTAGACTTGACCAAGGCACCAGGGGATGAGGTGGTTCGTTTATGTGCTGTTCGGGCGAAGACGGAGGAAGGAATTGTCATGGAAGCCATGGATGTAAAGAAACCAATTGCCCTTGAAATGGAGTATGAGGTTCTCCTTCCTGATTATATCTTTCAGATTTATTATCATGTGATGAACGAAGAAGGTATAGAAGCTTTTACCCCGTTCGACAATGACCCTAGCTGGAGCAGACAGCCTAGACCTGTTGGGCGATATGTCACCACCGTGTGGATTCCGAAAAATTTACTGTCTGAGGGGAAGTTTTATATTGGGCCGTCCATCGGGACACGCCATCCAACATTCACTCGTCTTGGTGTCAAGGATGCCATTGCCTTTCAAGCTGTTGACGTCATAAGCGATGAATGCGAAATCGACGAATATTATGTTGGAAAATTTCATGCGGGAGTGGTGAGGCCGTTTTTGAAATGGGAAACGCAATATATTCAAAATGGGAATCAATCTGAGGAATAAAATGTTGAAAATTAACTGGGCAGCTTTGCGCCTTGGCCGTTATCCGATCTGTGCGAAACAACATTTTAACCAAATCCTTGCTTGGACATTTGACTAACCTTTTGGAGAAATAATATGGCAAGAGGAGAAAATTTTATTTTTGTTGGAGGAGTACCACGCTCGGGAACAACTATGGTGCAGAATATCTTGGAATCTCATCCAGTTATTATAGGGGGTTCCAATTTCGTAATATTCCAGATATTATCGATCTAAGAAAGAAACTTCATGAATCAATGAAAATTGAGGTGCTTTCCGGTTTTGTGTGGGTAACAGCTTCCTCTAACTTCCTGGTTTTACGGACCTTTACAACTCCTATTCCTAGTTTGGAAACCCATCAATGAGTCGTATCCTCTTTTGTCTGTTTGACGACCTTCTACATTTTACAGATGGATATTACGTTAGAAATCTCGAACATTTTGCATATGAAAATTACGTTGGAAACTGCATTGGCTCGTTGAAATTCTTCCAAGCCGACGCTCATGTGTTGTTTGTTGGAAACGAGCGTTCCATCAAGCAGCATGAAGATATTCTAAGTGCATACCAGCATGTCAATTCAGTGCACACCCAACCCGTGTCAGCATCAGATAGACCGAACAAATTCATTCAACTGGATAACGTATTGAGCTATGCAAAGACTCACCAATACGACTATGTTTATCTACTGCCATCAACATATCAGTTCATTAATGACCCGTCGAAATTTTTGGGCCGTGCGATGGAGCTGTTGCAGACGCGTACTGATGTTGCCATGGTGTGTGGGGACTGTGTCTCAGACAAAATTTTTTCGACCTGGGAGTCCGTGCACCAAAAACGACATAAATGGAAGTTTGATGAATCGTCTGCGTGTTTCACTTCAATTGATCTTGGTTTCCACGAGAGCGGTCTGTTATGTATCGAAACCCTGACTCGTTACGGATTCAGATTCGGCAATGGTGTGTGGCGTGCAATCAACAGTTGGTGGCTTTTGAGAGGCTTGTTCGCATATGTTTTTCATGCGCCAATAACGGCCAAAATTCCTTGGGTTAAGCAACTTGGGTTCACACCCACAATAAACCCAGTGCGAGGGGAATTTATTCTTGTGCGGAGAGTGATACCCCAGACAGTGGTTAGTGATAGGCCGGTTGACTGGCAGTCAGGGTGCCGGTTCAGGCAGCTGTCGGCTGATTTTGATCCTGAATTCTGGAATTCTTCAACGCAGTACACAAATCATTTACTTCAATCCAATTGCTATCTTCGCGCAATACGAAAAATTTCGCATACGCTGCTGCCGCGTCATTTACGACTTTATCTTCATATGGTGGGCGAGAAATAAATATGCGTATGCTTAGCTGTGTATTCAGTTTCAATCGATATCATTTTCTGAAGAATTGTGTGGAATCTTGGTATGAATACTTCAGATGCGGGGATTTGCTGATAGTCGACGATGACAGCGATCAACCGGAAATGTTGAAGTATCTCGATGCACTGGAAAAACGCGGGACATTGGTCTATCGGGCTAAACCACCCTCACTGATTGCAAGCAAGAACGGCGGCTTAAATGAAAACATGGATTACGCGATTTCCTATGCCGCAAGCCATGGCTATGATTATGTCTTTTTTATTCAGGATGACAATCAATTTGTCTGGCATGATGCAAAAATTATGGAAAGGGTTGATGATTACTTTACACGATTCCCCAACCTCTGCATGGTTCAAACATTATTTATTGTCGGGCTTCCACGTGCAGCGGGTAGTCTGAAAGAAGAGGTGCAATTAGTTGAAGATGGGCAATGTTATAGCCATTACCTAGCGATGCGTGATATCGGAATCGTAAAAACAGCGCTGATCCAGAAACATGGTTTTAAGTATGGACTCGGAATTGAATTTGCAACGCATCAATGGTGGCGCCACAAAGGCTATTTTTCTCTGCTGTTAAAAGCACCAATTCTTTGTTTCATCCCGTATCCTGACGTCGTGAGAGAACGAATACTTACAAATGACCGAAAAAAACCTCGTGCCAAATATTTCATAAAACCATTGGATGAATCCCAGGTAGATCGCTTGCTTCAGATGGAGCTTGGCGATATTCCTATCTGGGAAGATTTTTGTGAGACTTGGGACTGGTATTGTAAAAAACCCTATTTCTGGCGTTCTTACGCGGACTATTATGTACACTACTACCAACGAATTTATTCCAGAAAGTATGCTCGTTCTCTAAAGTGGGGACGACGGCTTATTCCGAACCGAGTGCGGAGATGGATATCACTGATTTGTCGCGACTAGTGTACCCTGCCAGATATTCTGTACCATTCAGCGTGACGACCAGGGTTCCATGGGATGTTGTCGTTTCGGCCTTCGGGAGCTCCCAAAACGCGGTTTCGGCGCCGAACTCCTTACGAATTTCAGATCGCGCATTGTTCCCGCGCCTTTGAGCGCCCTGAATGGTACAGAATATCTTTCGTGATAGACTCGAAGCCGCAAGCCGAAAGGGCCACAACTCTATGACGGGACGATTATCCCGATCGCGCCGAACGTGATGTGGGGCACGGATGCCACGGCGACGTGGACGCTGACAGAGGGGCAAGTCACGGTCTTTGCGGCCGTAGAGCATTTCACTGGCGAGTGCCTGGGAATCCACGCCGCCCTGGGTCTCGCCACGAGGCGCTCGAACCCATTCGTCAATCGGTGAAGCGCGTATATGGCAAGTATGACGCGAAAGTGGCGGCGGGCTTGTATCTGCGGCATGACCATGGCAGCCAATATGTCAGCCATGATTTTTAGGAAGAATGAACCTTCCTGGGGATCGAATCCTCACCGAGTTTCGTGAGAAGTCCAGAGGGCAATGGGGTCATCGAATGATTCTTTCGCATCCTGAAGGAACAATTACTCTGGCTCAGAGGCTACGACGATGAGGAAGCACTCAGGCAGGCGCTCTCTAAATTCAGGGATCCCTACAACGCGCACTGGATCATGTAACGCCATGAGTATCCACACGACACACCAGGTGCGCGAGGAATGGAACCGGAAGCTTAGAATGGCTTCCTAAATGAGTGGTCCGATCAATTGCAGGCTATAAAGGAGAAATAAATGAATGTATTAGTATTTGGTGCACATCCTGACGATATAGAATTGGGTTGTGGTGGCACACTGCTGAAACATGTAAAAGCAGGTAATAAAGTGTATTTATGTGTTATGTGCCAAGGGCATGTTGCTGATGATCCTGAGATCCGCAAAAAAGAAGCAAAAGAGTCAACTAAACGCTTAGGAGCAACGGAACTTATTTGGGGTGGATGGCAAGATACTGAGTTTCAAGTCACCAAAGGTACAGTTAAGTTAATTGAAGAGGTTGTTGAGAA
>QIDY01000331.1 GCA_003228495.1 Nitrospirota bacterium | reverse complement strand
ACTCTCATCTGCATGGGAAGGCTGTCCAAATGTCCTGATAGAAGCTTTGGCTTGTGGATGTCCAGTCGTAAGCACGGACTGTCCAAGCGGTCCTACCGAGATTCTCAAGAAGGGCCTCTTTGGCCCATTGGTGCCTGTAGGCAATGACGAGGCCCTGGCCGAAGCCATTCTCTCGGTTCTCGATAATCCACCAGACCAAGAGCAACTGCGCGCTCGTGCCTCGGAGTTCAACCTCGATACCATCTCAAAAGCGTACCTTAAACTTTTGCTGCCCAATCCGACATCCCGTGTTTCCTCACAGAATAGGGATTAATACTCAAAACATCCACCCTTGCTCTTCCCTCAGAGTAAATAACCCCACCAAAAGGGCGGGGCTCCCACGTTCGTTTTAGTGAATTGGCGGCGTGAGATGGAGACTTCGGAAACTGTTATCCTGCAAGTGACTGTAATTTCGAATCCCACCCTCTCCGCCAATGTTTTCAGTTGTTGGAGAAGGCTTCTCCTTACCAAACCAAATTTGAAAATTGCTCTACTATAACCGTTTCCCAAGCAGGCCCAGATGGGAACACCGGTGACCATCCTGATCCGCAAAATTGGGATCACGGAGCAGATCGTAAATTGCTAGAAGAAACAATATCAAGGATTGGTAGCGGGCCAAATCCGGGAACTTACGCAACATCAAGGTGAATTTCAGATCATGCCTGATAAAAAACCGTTTTCAACGAGAGAAATAAATTCCATGTTTGAAATACCCACCAACGAATATAAAAACGTCTCATTCCTCTTTGTCACCTACAAATAAATGAGGTAAGCTTCCATCCTCTTGCTTTTGGTTTTGTGTGATTGAGTTTTCAAAATGGTTTGCATAAGGAGACTGTTGAATATCTCTATCCCATGGCACATACGTGCCCTTGGAGAAATCGATATCAGTAGCCGACGAGAATGGTTAAAAAAGTCCGTCCAGCAAGGCCACAGCCTTTTTTGACGCGCGGAGCGTACATTCAGTATGTGAGCACGGCAAAAGGGCGAGAACGCCGCTGGCGGCTTTTTTCAACATTCCCATAAGGGACAAAGGATAGTTTGCCCTGCCACTCCAGACCATTTCCTTCAATGCTGACTAAATTCTCTAGCGAGCATCTACATGTTAATGCGAACGTAAGATCCGCTTTGCAAGAGGTCGGTCTCTGTGAATTCCAGGATTTCATGACCTACTCGGAAGGCCAATTAGTCTCGCGGCCCGAGAAACTTCCTGTGCATAAGCTTTATCTCATGGTTGATGGACAGCAACGAAAGTATTTTCTCAAAAAAAAAGCATCACGATTCCCCTATGGGGCACTAAGGGTTTGGTTCCAAATTCAAAATCCTCCGTTGAGAATTACTCGCGAACTCAAAATCCTGGAATTGATGCGGCAACAAGGAATTCCTGTCGCCTCACCGGTTGCCTGGGGTGAACTCAAAATCCTGGGCTGTTCAATCAAAGGATTTATTCTGGTAGAGGAAGTAATTGGAAAGACCTTTATGGATGTTTACCGAAAATCTTCTCTACGAGTTCGTCGGCGTTTGTTTCGCCTGTATGGTGAATTGATGGGGATACTCCATCGAAAAGGAATTGATTCCAAGGTACGTCCGGAAGATCTACTTTGTGTGTCCGATAACTATGCAAATTTTCGAAATTGTTTTGTTGTCATTGATCGCGAACATGGGCAGCCGCATTTAGTGGAGCTTTCAATAGAGCAATGCGGAACTCGCTTGGGTGAAATCTGGGTCAAAGGAATGTATCGGACAGGACTGGGAGAACGTAGCGAATTACTCGCTTTTCTCTCGGGTTATCTCTCGGAGGCTGGATGGCAAAGTGGGGAGAGGGGGCGTATGAAGCTGGTAGAACAAGCCTTTGATAGGGCGACCGAAGTTTTATATCAAGACCATCGTTTTGCCCACCTACAAAAGGAATTCCAAAGGCTGTATGGTATTGGACAAAAAACACCAGCATGAAATCAATGAATATCAGAAAAATGTAAGGAGACAAGCCTTGCAAATTCAGGCAGCAGCGTGTGAATTATATCCACCAAAACTTGACCGCCAAGACCCCAAAAAAAAGTCAATGACAGAATACTTTCCTCAACTTCTTAGTCAATCCTTATTAAAAATATGGCTACGAAAAGCCCTAGGTTAACTTCTGCGAATCACCCTTTCCTACCCTGCAATATCAATTTTTCGGTATTCCCTAAATGATGGCCTATACATCCAGATGAGAAAACGAGTAAAATTTGACCGGCCATTTAGGGTAACGAGGTACTGTAAAAAATGAATGGAGAGAAGGGGTATCCAGCAGTTGGCAATTAAAGTGTAGCCGTAAATGTAACAATTTTCTTTCACATCACCCACAACCTATTCACCTAAATCCAACTTTGATTTTGGACCAATCTTCCATTAATTCCGTAGAATATCTGTTCTTATCAGGGCTTGAATCATCCTTACTTTTAGGATCTTCCAGGTCTCAAAGTCCTATTTGAGGCCTATTGGCAAGGTAAGGCTGCTCTCCTTGGGAACTGAAGTCAAAATAAATCTGTACAGATAGATAACAACTGATGAGAAGTCTAAGAAAAATATTTAAATTGTGCTTAATAAATATTTTAATTTTTGTTGCGCTCTTACTTTCTATTAACCTTTTGACTGCGGTAGGCCGTGATAGTGTATCGATCTATAAAGGATGGTTCCCCTCCATCAACAAAAAGGCCAGTATTCCCAGCCTAGAAAACAAGGATCTTGCACGTACCATTTATCGAGAAAAAAAACTCCTTCGCACTCAATATGTTCCCTATCTGGGTTGGTCCCGTCTTCCCTTCAAAGGAAAAACCACCAACGTTAATGAGGATGGAGATCGAGTCACTCCATCCACCACAAAACACCCTGTGGGACACATTCGTTTTTTCGGTGGTTCAACGACGTGGGGATCAGGAGTGGACGATCAGAATACGATACCTGCCCACTTCAACACTATTCATCCTAACTATCAGATTCACAACCATGGCGAGGCGGGATTTGTGAGTCGGCAGGAATTGGCCAGGCTTGTAAATCTTGTTAACCAAAACGAACCAATGGATGTCGTGGTGTTCTATGATGGGTGCAATGATGTGTATCATATGTGCCGAGCTGACCTTTCCATCAATGGTCATCGGGAGGAGAGTAAGATACGAAATAAATTGGCGCCCCGTTCCCACGTAGTTGACAGTTTAACCGGATCACTTCGGGATAGTATCCGTTGGATCAAGACTAAATTAGAGGATAAGAAGCCACCTTCACGTTGCCAAGCAGATCATCGCTATGCACAAAACGTTGCCAAAACCATTGTGAATAATTGGACCATCGGCAAGAAAATCGCCGAACTTGGGGGCGCAAACTTCCATGCCATCCTGCAACCCGTATCCCCCATTGGCTCGCCAAACATTGAATATCGGCCAGATGAAAAATCTATTTCACGTTCACGGGACTATTTACTTGTATATCCGTTGATTCAGGAAATCATACAACGGGATGGGATAGACTGGATCCATGACTTCACGGATGCTTTTGACCGTGATGAGTACATTTACATCGACAGTTGTCATGTCAACGCACTTGGCAATAACATCATCGCTGGGAAAGTGGACAAGATTATCGGACAAAGTTTGATTCCCCAAAATCGCTAGTCCATTTAGTTGATCTTCTTTTCCTTTTTCTAATGAAATTCTCGCCTTGATTGCAGATCATTCAACGGTCACGGGTCGATCGGATTAAACGACAAGAGATTTTGTTTCAAAGCACAAGAAGTCAGACTCCAATCATAGAGACTTCAAAAGTAGCGTCTTCCAGCTTTCCAGGTTCTTTAGTGCCTTTTGTTGGAGCGTTGAATGTTTCTCAAATCCTTCAATCGCAATCTCCATTGAAGCATTTCTTCGTTCATCAAGGGCATGAGTGAATGCTTTATCAATCTTGTAAGTGAAGCTCCCCCCAGCAAGCTAAGGGGTATCCTGCACTGTTTTTATGAAGACAACCGGGATACATAAGTGCCAACAGATCATCCAGCCTGGTGTAACAGATTCTGAAAACTTCATGACACTGATATATTTTTTTTGAGGGCGACCCCACATTTGAGATTCTTATAGACTAAGGTCATATCCTCGATTGCCTGCCGGATGTCCAAATTAATCCGACTAAACTCCAAGCCACGACTACCAATTTCTCTACCTCGATCAGGCATTGCCAGGATCTGAGCCACTGCTGTCGACAAAGCTTCGACATTTTTATTGGGAAGATCCCATGCCCAACCTTGTTTAATAGCTCGGTTTCACAACCCGTATCAAAACCGACTATGGGTAAGCCCATAGCCATTGCTTGATAGGTTGAAAGATTCGTCTCTTCAAATATCATTGTACGAAGATACACTGTCGCGGCTGCATAGAAGGGTAAGGTGTGTCCCTGATGGCCCAAGAGATGCACATGAGGAGAAATACCCAACTTTCTTGCACGGTCCTCTAGTTCGGCACGTTGCTTTCCTTCACCAAGCACAAGCCAATGGAGATTGGGGAATTGCCGTAATAAAGCCGGAAGCGCTTCCAATGCGAATATGTGCCCTTTTACTGGATCTAATCGACCGACTGAAAGTGCAATCAAAGCATCTGAAGGCAAGCGTGATGTTTCTCTGATTGTCTTATGATACTGCTGCTGCTTATGTCGCACTTCATTAATCTCTTGAAGATCAAGCAAGCCATAAAAGGGAACAATTTTCGAACCAGGGATTCCTATGGAAAGCAACTCATCACGAGAACGGGAGGCAGCAGCAAAGAAACAGTCGATTAAGACATGAAACCTGGCATATAGCCTTGGCACCCATGCTTTCCCCGCGTCCACCATTTGCGAAAAGAGGGAAGGCACCAGATGTACCACCGGACGCCACAACACCACCTTTAAAAGCAGACCAACAGTTACTGAATTGCTCGTATGCACATGGATAATATGAGGCCGAAACCAGATTAAGGATTTGAACACATGCCACAACATCGAAATGTAACGGACGAGAAACCATACCCAGTTCCTGCGACCTAATTTCAAAAGACCAGTTTTAGGAAATGGACGATACGCACCCCTTTCCCTCAGTCGCTCTGCATGGAACCATTTCCCCTGATCAGGGGAAAACGTGATTACAAAGTGTTCGACCTTATCCGGTGGAGTCAAGCGCACAATGTCCCAGAGCAACCTTGTGGTGCCATAGCCAGATATTCTGTCAATCAGATGGAGCACCCTGACCGGCACATCATCCTTGATACTTTCATTCTCTTTTTCCATTCCGGTCTACTTAATCTAGTCT
>QIDY01000136.1 GCA_003228495.1 Nitrospirota bacterium | reverse complement strand
TGGGCAGTGTCCATCTTTCGGAATTCCCGGAAGAACCGACGGTTTTTGCCAATCCTGATTTACACAGCACGTGGGATTATTTATTTCAGGTGCGAAAAGTTGTCCAGGGAGCCTTGGAGAAAAAACGACGGGATAAAGTCATTGGCTCGTCTTTAGAGGCTAAAGTAGTCTTGCAGGCGACTGAGCCAAAGTGTGCGTTGCTAAAACGGTATCTAGAGGATCTTCCTGCGCTCTTTATTGTCTCCTGCGTGGAAGTGGAACCGATTGCAGAAGTTGTAGAGAAAAACCATGAATTGGTGGATGCCATTCTTGGCTTGGTAATCGACGTTGTTAAGGCTGACGGCGCCAAATGTGATCGATGTTGGAATATTCGGAACGATGTGGGAGCTCAGGCGCAGCATCCCACTCTCTGCAAGCGTTGCGTGGAGGCGTTGGAATGAGTGACACGATTCGTCGATATGGAGTGCTAGGGTTTGTGGTTCTGACCATTATCGTGATCGATCAAATAACGAAAGCCTATATCGATGGCTCGATGTACCTACACGAATCAATCTCGATTATCCCTGGGTATTTCAATCTCACCTATATTCGTAATCCGGGGGCAGCGTTTGGCATTATGGGAACGACGAGTAGTGGGTTCAGGCTTGTGTTCTTTTTTTTGACGTCTGTTTTGGCGATGGGCTTACTCACCACGATTTTTTTGCGGCTGGATCCACGTGATTGGTGGGGGCAATTAACCATTGCGTCGATATTCGGCGGGGCCATTGGAAATTTCATTGATCGGTTGCAATATGGTGAAGTCATTGATTTCTTGGACTTTTATGTGAATGGCTATCACTGGCCGGCTTTCAATGTTGCGGATTCAGCCATTAGTGTGGGTGTATGCTCCCTCCTCGTCTTGTTTGCCTTCGAAAAGCGCAAACCCAATCTGACACCCCAAGAAGACTCTCAGTTGTAATTGACCTTCCCTGTTCGATGGTTTTTTTACACGTGGCAACCTTGCCTATCGATAAAGCTTTATTGAACTGTCATGAAAAATCATAGGAGTTTAGAGTGATTCTTTTTCTTGTCATGCTGTTGACCGGAGCGAGTATCGGATCTGTTTCTGAACAACCGGCTAATACCTGTCCATCTTGGGGGACTCCAATTCATGTCCATATCCATGGTATCCGCAATGCACAAGGAACGGTTAAAGCGGTATTATATGGTCCGGATCCCGAAACCTTTTTGGTCAAAGGGAAGAAAACGGATAAAGAGCGGGAACCAGCGCAAGAAGACTCAATGACACTCTGTGTGGCTGCACCCCAAGAAGGACAATATGCCGTGGTGGTGTATCATGACGAAAATGACAACCATAAATTCGACCGCAACTGGATTGGTTTTCCTGTAGAGGGATTTGGGGTTTCTAATAATCCGGCGTTGTTTTTTGCCCCACCCAGCTTTGAAGAAGCCGCTTTTGACGTGAATGGTGACATTACAAACGTTGAAGTGGAAATCAAATATTAACGCTTATCTCCGTGCCCAGGGTCGTTGCTATCCGTTAATGTTTTTGATGTCATAAGAAGCCTGTGCGATTCTTTTTCATAATTGGGATATTGCAAGTTCAGAATTTTTCCTCTTCCCTGGTCTGTTTGCGGGGCCGGCAGATCTTATACAATACAACAGGGCATGGTCCCATCTGCATTCTTCATTTTCAATATTGAAGTTGTGAAAATATCTCGACCATGAGCTTTAAACGATCTACGCGACAGTCCTCTCCTTTTTTCCTAAAACGGATCGGATATTTTCTCTCTCGACTGTTTGGAACACGACTTCAAAAAGACAAAAGTATTCATTTTGTGACGATGAATGGGAAGCGTTTCAAACGTCTCATTCTTTGTGATTCCTATCTCGCATCTGAAATTGAACAGCACCTAAACCGTTTTGCAGATAGTGGATATTTCCCTCATCTTGTCACGCGTTATGAGCGTGAGATTTGGGTCGAATATGTTGAGGGTGACCCCATACAATCCGTCGATGAGGAATTTATCCTGAAAATAGCAGAATTTTATACTACGGTGTATAGGGCAAACTCAGAATTGTTGGATGTAACCCAATCGGAATTTCCGGGTAGACTCCTTCAAGATCTTCGCTTTCTCCACCAAATCAATATCTTACCCCAGGCTTCCTATCTTGATCTTCAAGCAGCCGTGCAGGATTTGACCCCGAAACAAGTATGGGTAGGCTATGATTATACCGATCCCGTCCTTAAAAATTTTATTCTACGGCCAAATGGGCGGATTTGTGTGGTGGATATTGATGGGTTGACTGGAAACCAGCTACTAGGAATGGGGGTGGCCAAAGCTTGTGTTCGTTGGCTCGTCCATTATCAACCGTTATTCTTTTCCCATTTATCAAATCAAGGGGCACCAGATTTTCAACAGTATTTTGCTTTTGTGGAATTATGTTTCCTTGCCAAATGGACCAAACGGGCATTTCTTGAGCATGATTGGAAAGTGATTAACCCAACATTGTTTGAGCGGTTTCGACATCCGCAGTAGTCCCGAGATTTTCTTTGATCTTCACTGGAAATCTCAGCTTTTCATCAAAAGTTGTTACGATTTCGCTTCCGATAACCGTAAATAATACGGATATGAGGATCAAGGCAATCCGAGAACATTTTTCCTTTTTGACCATACTGTGAAGAATCGGCCGTTATGGAATATGGATCGTTTGTTGGGGGAAAGAAGAAATGTGTGTTTGAACCCATTGCGTGGAGTCCGGTGAACTCCTTTTGTCGCTTCCCATTTGTCTAAACCTTGAAGTGCTCATAATGCCGTTCATTCCAACACTAACCTTTCTGTTTGGAGGTCATGTGATAAGTTCATGGTGTCGAGCACAATTCGAAGGGTTTCCGTGGAATGATTCAGAAAAGAATTTAACCAAAGATCAGAAGTCACACCACGGGTTTTAAGAAGTTGCCAGCCCCCTTGCTTCTGTAATGCCATGTGGACTTAATGCTACATCTGTCCATCCAGTGAATCGTTTTTCCTTATTCCATATACTTTTTCGGTATCTGAGAATTGCCAGAATTTCCATGAGGTTTAGATCTGATATTTCAAACTAAATGCCATATACAAGGAGACTTATTGCCGATATGTAAGCCGCATGACTGTAGAAGAGAGGCAAGCGCTTTGCTAGTCTCCTTTACAGCCTCCTAGTATTTCTACAAAGAAGGGAAAGGGAGAATGATGGGTTTGGTGAGAAAGAGGGTGTTTATAATTTGTACGGTCTTCATGTCAATTGGGGCCCTCATTCTTCTGGGAGAAGTGAGTGTTCGTCTTTTCGTAAAAAACGGGGATATCACTCCTGAAGCGCTCAGAAACCGATCCGTGCAATACGAACCGGCTATTTTTTCCAGGCATGTGTTCAAACAGGAAGCGCGAACCATTAAACATGCTTCAGGTAGCAAAAAAGGGGTGGAGTGGAAGATAAATGAAAAAGGTTACCGTGGGCCAAATTTTGAGACGGAAAAGCCTGAGGGAGTTATCCGGATTATTGTTTACGGTGGATCCGCCGCTTTTGACATGATGGTGTCGGAAGGAAAAGATTGGCCTCATTTAGTGCAGAAAAAATTGCGTGACTCGGGTTTGGCGAATGTGGAAGTTATCAATGCTGGCATTATGGGACACACGGCACTTGAGTCTGTGGGGAAGCTGTTTACCGAAGGGTTCGTGTTTAAGCCGGATTACGTGCTGATTTACAATGCCTGGAATGATATTAAATATTTGAATTCACGTAAGACGGTTCTTCGCACCCTGCGACCATGGTCTGCGCAATTTGATCCGCGAATTCATTACAAGAATTTTCTTGACCGATGGCTTTGTGAGGTATCACAACTTTACACCGTATTAAGAAGAATTTACTATAAAAAAATGTTGAAAATCGGTAAAGAAGGTTTGCTCAAGGTGGAGGATAAACAATTGGGCATCTCAGAACTTAACCCCCTGGGTTTCCGCCAATACAAACTTGCTTTGGAGGTTTTTGTAGATCTGGCTCGGAGCGTTGGAGCAAAGCCCATTCTCATGACCCAAGCTCGTCTGGTGGATTCAGCTAATACTTCTGCCCAGCGAGAGCGTATTGATTATCCTCATGTTGGTCTGACCCATGAGGCCTTAGTGGAAACGTTCGATCGGTTGGATTCGATTGTTCGAAATGTGGCCGTAGCAAAAAAGGCACCTCTCATTGACGCGTCAGCCAATTTTTCTGGTAAGGATTGGGCCTTTTATGACCATGTTCATCTAGACCTTGCGGGATCCGAAGCCATGGCGCAATTCATAGCGGAGCGCCTTCAAAATGTGTTTTCAGAGGATTTGCGGAACAAAGGGTCCACAAAAACGCAAAAGTCTGGTTTCCGTTAATCTCCCTTTATCGGATTGAAGAAACCATCCAGAGGCAGTCTTTTGTATAAAAGCCTTAAACCTCAGATTCCGAGGCGGAATTATTGTTGGAAAAAGGCTCCGGGTAAACTAGGTGGGCTGGCTATTTGAGGAGTAAAGAGTAATGTTTGAGCAGGAACTCCGAACGAAGAGAAAAGGGGTATTTTATTTACTCCTATTTCTCATCCCGGTAGTTGCCATAGCATTAATGTATCTTGGGTACACGGTGTTTAGAACAAGCCAATTCTACAA
>QIDY01000050.1 GCA_003228495.1 Nitrospirota bacterium | reverse complement strand
ACACCCAGCTCCCAGCGGCACTGCTTTCCCTCTGAAATTATCAGTCATGCCGTTTCCGCGCACCATAGGATTCTCGTGTTTCCTGATGCAAGACCTGCATCCGGGCAAGCAAGGCACGATTCTGTTGCGCCCGTCGATTTTCGGGTCGTGGCTGCCACGCAAAGCCTCTACTGTTTTTATAGGTTTTCAGAGATGCCTTTATGTTAAATTCATCAGTTGCAGCGGGGGATGATACCTGATACCTTTCCCTCTATATTGAAAATGGCAGAAATGCGATAAATGTACCGTTCATCGACATCTCTCCCCAACCAAGTCGCAAAAAACTTGGTCTTCTGAGTTATTCAAGACACATCCTGATAGTGGCTCTCAGTGCAGTATTGTGGTGGTGTCCACTCATCGCCACAGCCAATTCCCTCACGGTTGTACGCATTGCTATTTTGTATGATGGACCCCATTCAGATTTTGGAGTAGGAGAAATTTTTCGAAAACAACTCATTCAGAAAGAGATTCTTTCTCTCACCAAAGGAGAGTTTGATGTCCGATTTCCCTCGTCCGTACAAATCCATGGAGGGTGGTCCATCCAAAAAATACGAAAGGCTTTGGATGCCTTATTAAAGAATCCTTCCGTTGATATGATTCTCACATTGGGGCTCTTAAGTTCGAATGAGGCTGTTCAGCGTTCACAATTTTCTAAGCCCGTTATTGCCCCATTCGTTATTGACCCTGCCCTTCAGGGCATTTCCCCGAAAAAGCGGCACGGCCAGGTCCAAAATCTCACCTATCTGATCCTCTCTGAGAGTTTTGAACGGAATCTCCAAGCCTTTCTAGAAATTGTTCCGTTCCAACGTTTGGCCCTCCTTCAAGATGCGGCCCTTCTTAAAGCAGTCCCTAATATACAAAAAACAATCGACCAGATAGCGAAAAAACATCATCTTGTGATTCATCCCATTTCCGTCACGACCTCTGTGGACACGATCTGGTCACAATTGCCACCAGACACTCAAGGCGTCTATGTGGCCCCTCTCTTCCGTCTACCGATCCCGGAATTCGACCGTCTTGTTCAAGGCCTCATTGACCGGAAACTTCCAAGCTTCTCAATGCTAGGACTGGCAGAAGTCGAGCGGGGGATAATGGCCGGGCTCTCCTCCAAACTCAATCATATTGGCTTTAGCCGTCGAGTGGCGCTCAGAGTGCATCGAATTTTATTGGGAGAAAACGCGAGAAAAATGCCTCTATCTGTTCACCATGGGGAGCAACTCACCATTAATATGGCCACTGCTCGTGCCATTAACGTTTGGCCTACCTTCCGGGTCCTTACTGAAGCCGAGCTTCTTCACGAAGAATCTGAGAACATCGGAAGACAGGTGTCCCTCTATGCCGTCGTTCGGGAAGCCGCACAGGTTAATCTTGATCTGGCAGCAGCCGACCGAGCTGTCGCCGCCGGTATTGGCACTGTGCAAAACGCCCGATCCTCCCTCCTTCCCCAAATTACCATTGGCAGTTCAGGAAATTTGATTGACGCCGATCGTTCCAGAGTTGGATTCGGAAACACCCCAGAAAAAACTATGTTTGCCACGGGTTCTTTCGAACAGTTGCTGTACTCGGATAAGGCCTGGACCAATTATACCGTTGAACAGCGTAGACAAGAGGGTCGCCATGCTACCCGAAGGCAAATCGAATTAGATGTGATTCAAGCGGCAGCTTTAGGGTATCTCAACGTCCTTAAAACTAAAACGATCGAACGGATCGTCAAAGAAAATTTGAGACTGACCCGGTCCTATTTAGAACTGGCCCGAGTGAGAGAACAGGTCGGAGTCGCGGCTCGTGATGAGGTCTTTCGGTGGGAAAGTGAAATTGCCAGGGGCCGGATTGAGGTGCTGAATGCGCGCGCTCAGCGTCAACAAGCCGCCATTGGTCTCAATCGCATTCTCTATCATCCTCTTGAGGAACCGTTTACCACTGCTGAGGCCGGGCTACAGGATCCTTTCCTGTTTCATAATATTGACCGCATATTTGTCTATATCAATAATCCCAAAAACTTTCAGATATTTCGAGATTTTCAGGTGCGCGAAGGGTTTAGACTTGCGCCGGAACTGCAAAGGCTCCAGGCCAGTATCGATGCGCAGAAACGCCTCCTGGTCAACGCCGAACGAAATTTCTGGGCACCGGATTTGGTCTTGAAAAGTGATGTGTCCCAGCGTGTGGCTCAAGGTGGAGACGGACAACGGACCCTCCCCTTTGGTTTTGGTGTCCAAGACCGCACGACATGGAATGTTCAACTCGGACTCTCTTTTCCTTTATTTGCCGGAGGTTCAAAGGATGCCACGCAAACTAACGCCTTAGAAACTCTCCGCAAATTACAACTTGAGCGAGAGGCTAGAGTTGGACGAATAGAAGAACGGATTCGTGCCGCTAACTTTAATGCCGGAGCCTCATCTGCGAGCATCCGGCTCTCACAAGAGGCGTATGAAGCCGCTTGGAAAAATTTAATTCTGGTACGAGATCAATATTCCAGTGGTATTGTCGATATCATTAAATTACTTGATTCCCAAAACGCCGCACTCGTTGCCAATCTTGATGCTGGTAACGCCGTATACAATTTTCTCATTGACATCATTACTATTCACCGGGCAACCGGATCATTTTCTTACTTCGAATCTGCGGAAGGCTTAGAGTCCTGGTACCAACGGTTAGAAGACTACTTTCAGGAAAAGGGGATCAACACCAACGACGAGATGGTCCAAAGCCCTTTTAAGTAATACCTAAGTTGAGCGATTCTTATGGATGAGAAGTGCCAATCCAATGCCCTCACCATTAAAACCAAGGAACCTTTGCGGGTGAACCGACCTCTCAGTATATCCACCATGTATCATTCAACTCATCAAAGAAAACCCATGACTCACTTCATTCAACTTACCATTGTCGTAGGAACTTTGAGTGCCCTTATCATTGGTTGTGAAGAGCAGCCTGTTGCGACCGACCCTGTTTCGCGTCCGGTCAAAATTTTGGTCATTGAAGAGAATAAGGCTGGATCGATATTGGAATATCCTGGAAAGATTTCTCCAAACCAGGAATCCTATATGGCGTTTGAAGTTCCTGGCCGCATAATTTCCTTCCCGGTCAATGAAGGGCAGAGAGTCAAAAAAGGAGCCATTTTGGCAAGACTGGATCCAAGGGACTATCAAGCCACCTATGACGCCGAAATCGCCAGACTACGACAGGCCAGTGCGGAATATGAACGCTATGCAGCGCTCTATGAAGCCCAAAATACCTCTCTCTCTGAACTCCAGATTAAACAACGGAGTTTTGAGGTGCGGAAGGCCAATGTTCGACAAGCTCAAAAAGCTCTTCAAGATACTCAACTCATTGCACCCTTTTCAGGAAAAATCGGCAAAAAACTCTTGAAAGACTTCCAAAATGTTCAGGCCAAAGAACCGGTTCTCATTCTTCAAGATAATTCCACTTTAGAGATACTCATCAACCTCCCGGAACGGGATTTAACTGGAGCGGTTCCAGGGTTCACGGCTAAACAAGCGAATAGTCAGCTTAAGGCCATGTTTAGCCTCAGCTCCATCCCGGGGCGAATATATCCCGCGCGCATCAAAGAATTTGCGACTACTGCCGACCCGGAGACCCGAACCTTCGAGATCACGTTGGCCTTTGATCCCCCCGGAGATGTCACGCTCCTTCCTGGAATGACCACCAAAGTGATGATACAAGAAAGGACCAACACCCAAAAATCTCAATTTTTCCGCATTCCTGCGAATGCGGTAGGTGCCGACGATACCGGTGAGTCATTTGTCTGGCTCATTGATCCTACATCAATGCACATTCGCCGCGCGCAGGTCCAACTTGGAGAATTTTCTCAATCCATGGTTGAGGTTCACCAGGGACTTATCAGCGGTGATTGGGTCGCCATCTCCGGCGTCCATCGACTTCGGGAAGGCATGACTGTCCGTCGACTGGAAGAACCGCCTCTCTAACGCTCCCCATGAATATTGCGGAATCCTCTATCGATAAAAAGGTTGTGACCCTGGTCTTGACCATCGTCATGTTGGTCGGTGGCCTTTTGGCCTTTGGAAACATGAGTCGACTCGAAGACCCCGCGTTTACGATCAAAGATGCTCTGGTCATCACCCCGTATCCAGGTGCCACGGCAGCCGAGGTTGAGGAAGAAGTCACGGATACCATCGAGTTGGCCATTCAGCAACTTGGGCAACTCGATGAAATCGAATCCAAATCGGATCGGGGATTATCAACACTCACCGTCTCGATTAAAAACCAATATGACAAAAATAGCCTTCCACAGGTATGGGACGAACTTCGCCGTAAGGTGAACGATGCCCAAAAAGATTTGCCTCCAGGAGCGGGCCCTACTCTTGTGGTCGATGACTATGGAGATGTCTATGGCGTGTTCGTCACCATCTATGGGCCGGAATACAGTTATGCTGAAATAAAAAAAGTTGTGGACCTGTATCGCCTAGAGCTTCTTCTGGTTGACGATGTGGCAAAAATTGATACGTTTGGAGAACGCGTTGAGGCCATTTATGTGGAACTCAACCGGGACCGGATGGCTCAACTTGGCATCCCCACCAGTGCCATTGTCAAGGAACTTCAGCAGAGAAATCTTGTGGTGGATTCCGGCAAAGTGAAAGTGGGAACGGAATTTATCACCATCCAACCGACCGGGG
>QIDY01000139.1 GCA_003228495.1 Nitrospirota bacterium | reverse complement strand
TGATATGGTGGTCAAACTCCCCGCGGGGCGGGAGGTGGTCGTTGATTCAAAAGTGCCACTCAGCGCATTTTTAGACAGCTTGGAAGCGACCACTGATGAATCCCGTGACATGGCCTTGAAACGCCATGCAGGCCACGTCAAATCCCATATTCGCCAACTCGCCTCCAAAGAATATTGGGATCAATTCCCTGCGGCGCCAGAATTTGTCGTGTTGTTCATTCCCAACGATTCTTTTTTGGCTGCTGCAGCTGAACAAGATCCTTCTCTTATCGAGTCCGCATTAACTCAAAAAGTCGTCATTGCCACACCCACCACCTTCATCGCCTTGTTACGCGCTATTGCCTATGGATGGCGGCAAGAACAGATTACGGAAGGGGCACAACGCATTAGCGCATTAGGGCAAGAATTAGCGGAGCGAATGGCCACGATGGCCGAGCATTTCTTGAAAGTGGGTCAAGCCTTGGGCCGCACAGTAGAGTCTTACAATGCTACGGTAGCCTCATTAGAAAACCGAATCTTGCCTTCTGCTCGAAAATTCAAACAACTTGGGGTAAATCCACGAAAGGATATGCCTGACCTTCAACCCGTTGAACATAGTCCCAGACTACCATCGGGTATTGAACCTTCAACTGACGATCTGCCTCCTCTCTGAAGCAACCCTCATAGTGAGTACGGCTGGTTTTTTCAAGGGTTTTTCTATCCAAAGATGCATCCTCTCTATTCCTGGAAAGGATGAGGTCTTGACCATTTAAATAATTGCGCTATTCTTAACTAAGCTTCGCCCCCCCATGACAGATTCCTCTGCACGGCTGCAAATGGAGGACATATCCCATGAAAAAAAGGCAGGACCCTCTCACAGCATTTTCACGATATCATCAAGATAGTAATCGAGCTGATTGGACAAACATCTGGGTTTTTTGTCTGACGATCTCTTTCCAAATCGGCATCTTTTCTGGAGCGTTTGTAAACCCGTCCTGGGCAACCACTAATGAGACTTCCTCGCACCAAATAAAGATCTTAGAGATCCCGCTTCAAACGGGAAGTATCCCAAGAACCTTGACATTCCCCCTGTATGAACAAGGGTCCATTCAGTACTTTAGCGCAGGATTAGGCAAGGAAGAACGCCGCTTAACCTACCCACCATTTTCATTGAAACTGATTTTTGTTCAGGGAGAACGGGCGTTTCTAGCTGGTGTGTCTGTCCATCTTGCAAAAGAAGATGGGACAACAATCCTCAAGATTCCTGGGAAAGAGGTAGAGGGTCCTTGGCTGTTTATCAATATGCCAACGGGAACCTATATCGTGAGTGGAATTGATTCAAATGGCACCACCATTGAGAAAACAATCTCCGTTCAAACCGACAAACCCATCGTCGTACATTTCCGCTGGCCCTAAAAAACCCTCCTACAACCTCGCTTAGGAGTGTCTTGCACCGCCTGGTTTCCAAAAAAATGTGTGCTTTGTGGAACCCATTTTTTCATATACCCAGTACATCTAAGGATAAATATCTAGGTCCATTGCTTTTTATTTTGAGGAATGTTATGTCTCATTACTAACATTTTTTACTGATTTTATTCAAATATTTCATGTTATGCCTAGAAAATAGCTCTGATTTATGAGGATTTTTTAATATTTCATTAATCTTGACTTAAGAACAAAAGGTTATATCTAAGAGGAAGTAGTCACAATCATAACTTGCTGTCCAGATATATAAGGGAGATGAAAATGGGACACCACATCATACAAAAAAAATCAGCATCACCAGGAAAACGCACCATAAAATCGGCACCCGTTCTGCCGAAAAGCAACCCCACACCTGTCAATTTGGAAAAAATTGCCAATTCCGACACCTGTACACGATGTGGGGGCTTTATGGTTTCCCATTGGTGCATGAACGTCAATTATGATGCAGGTGGGATGGAAATACTCACCCAACGATGCCTACAATGTGGCGAGGTGATTGACCCCGTTATCTTAGAAAATCGTCTAAATCCTGAACGGGAAGCCATGAAGAAAAAAACGCGCCCGTTGTTATCCAGACCCCTTGCTTCATCCAGAAGAAAAAGCGCAGAGCTGGGTTGTAGTCCAGTAGTCTAATCTACCAACGTTCACTCAGTTGGTAGAAGGAATATTGAACCACCCACAAGGATGAGCCGGAATTTGCACCCTGAGGATACACAGACTGCGTAGTTCACTAGTCTATCCTCCCCAGGATAATCTCAGGCCGTAACCTCCCCTCGTTCTTGTGGGTCCTTTTGCCGGCCAAAAATTTCCGCTGGTTAAAATTTCGCTCAGCTTAAACTTTCCTCCTCTTTCATGTCCTCTCCTCTCAGTGCCACGTTCTTGCTCCATCTCGTGAATCAACCAATTATCGGATTTCACAAGGATGACCTAGGGGATTGGGTGGCAGAACTACGTTGCGGGCATGGGCAACATGTTCGCCATCAACCTCCCCTCAGTTCTCGTCCTTGGGTCCTTTCTTTAGAAGGTCGTCAGCAATATATGGGAACAGTTCTGAACTGTAAAAAATGCGACGAGGAGCAATAAAAGAAGTGAGAAGTAAAAGATACAGAAACGGCAAGACTCTTCTTCTTTTTCACTCTTTACTCCTCACTTTTCACTTCTACCTTCTCACTTTTCACTTCAGGCCCATCCCCGTGACAATCACTAATCTCGGACAGCCTCCTAGGGATTATGCCACCTGGCTCCATCTGCAGACTGGTCTGCACCTTGATGCGTGATCTTGATGGTATCCCCATCTTTGACCATGGCATCTAAGGTGGAAATCTTCTGATTAATGGTCAGCATTAATTCATGCGTTTCCAGAAACGGCATGATCCCTTGAAAATGATCCGGATGATTGTCGAATAATCGACCAAGCGAAATCGATTCTTCTAAAGAAATTTCCACTTCAGGATCTTCCACAGCTTCTCGCAATGCATGACCAAACATGAAAACTTTTACCATCGTTCATCCCTCATACGTTCAAACAACCCATTGATACTTAGACTTTCATTGACATTCCTCAATGGAATGAAGTCGTTACTGATTGTGCCCTTAGAGCTCGCGAAACAATAACTTCCCATTTTCACATCCCATCTTTAGGCCAGCTTGGGCCGGTTTTCACTGGCCCAACCCTCAACGGCGGCCTTGCAACGCCTGAGGCTGTGCTCCCTCAGATCGACCGAACCCGACATAAATCTGGGCACGACTAGCTTCGATCATCCCGCAGGGTGAACCCTTTATATTGTTTCACGAACCCTTGAGGCACAGTAGTATTTTCTCGCATGACCTCTGCAATATGCTTAACCTGTATCTGTTCGCCAAGTCCATTTTTTAACTGAATCAGACAAGCCGGGCAACTTGTGGCCACCAGTTGCGCTCCACTTTCCTCAATTGCTCGCTTCTTGCGCTGAAAAATTTCTTGAGAGACCTCATAGTTTTTTACCATATAGGTTCCTGCCCCACCAGCACAACGATCAGCATCCGGCATTTCCACAAATTCCCAATTCGTTAATGAAGCAAGCAAATCCCGTGGAGCTTGGGACACCCCTGCCGCACGAAGATGGCAGGACGAATGATAGGTCACCCTAGGATTAGTCCTAGATCTTGAAGAAGGCGTCCCTTGAGGATTCTGAAGGCTATGACCAGATTCAACCAGGAATTCTGAAATATGTCGTATTTTTCCTTGCAACGCTTGGGCGTCCGCTTCCTCAGGCTCTCCCTGAAACAGTTGGGGATAGTCTTTAAGGCTTAACGTACAGGAGGCACAACTCGTAACCACTTTGTCAAATTTTCGTAAGTTTTTCAAATTTTCTCTGGCACCCTCCTTAAGGAGTTCTCGTAAGCCATACGTTTCAATCGGGGCTCCTGAACAACGCTGAGGCGGAAGCGCAACGTTCACTCCACGATCCTCCAATAGACCAATCACCGCATCTCCCACACCATCGTCAAAATAGTTGGCGGCACAGCCATGAAAATAGGCAACGTCAGACTGTTGCACATGTTTGGGCTGAGTCAGATGAGCATAGCGATCTCGCAAATGCTGCTTAGCTAATGTTGGAAGTTTCATATTTCTGGGTATTTTGGCTGTGGAAGCTAATCCTTTCAAGACAGGACGAGTGATTCGTTCTATGATGCCACGGATGGCTGGGCGATCCCATAGCACCTGCGTCCATGCCAAGAATTTCAACAAGGGATGAAACAACGTCGGACGCGCGTGAAGCCAAAATATTCGCCCAGCCACTGGATTGGGATGTTCAGCCCGCCGTTGCAAAATTAAGTCTGACACATCGACACCGGCCGGGCAGATGGTGCGACAAGACTTGCAATTGAGACAGGCATCCACGACCCGTTTGGATTCCAGATACTGGTAATCTGAAGCCGTCACAATTTCAAACCATCCACGCGCACTCATATCTTCCGATTGAAACACATCGT
>QIDY01000013.1 GCA_003228495.1 Nitrospirota bacterium | reverse complement strand
CCGGTGGCGTCAATTTTTATGACCGCTAAATCCGTTTTCGGATCAGTGCCGATCAATTTGGCTGGGAATTTTCGTTTATCCCCTAACAGCACCATGAATTCATCCGCTTGTTCCACGACATGATTATTCGTCACGATGTAGCCTTCATCGGACACGATGACGCCTGAGCCAATGCCTTGTTCCCGTCGTTTTTGTGGCTGCTTTCTTCGGCGCTCAAATTCTTCCCCGAAAAACCGGCGGAAAAACGGGTCATCAAAAAAAGGATTATTGGGGTTTTGCATTGTGGTCTGTTTGGTGGCGGAAATATTCACCACGGAGGCCATGGCATCTTTGGCAACCTTTATAAACGTCTCATTCGAAGCGAGAAGAGGCGTGGATACTTTGACAATAGGAGGAGCGTCTGACGCGAGAGCTACCGCTGCCTGGGGTGTGGCCGTAGCCATACTGTCAGACGAAATGTTAGCTGAAGGGGTGTGAGATGGTGCTTCCGAACACTGGATTTGTGTAAATCCGAGCAATCCACAGACGATCATCCCAATCACCAATTGCTTTGCACACTTTCCTTTTGGCCTTCCTGAAATTCCCACCTCTCTCATGTACGACTCCTTATGGTGTGTATATCGGTTTTTGTAAGGCGTCTCCCAAGCCGCGGGCTTGGACTTTTCCTCATAGAATGAACAGATCGTTGTATCTTATCACCCGCATGGGTATGTGTGGAATACTTTGCCTACAGACGAAAAAAATCGGGTATGCCATTTCGATGATTGAGATATTAAGAGGAAATATTAGAAGCCGAAGTGAGACGGGTGCCCTGGTCGGTTCCGGTAATGACGAGAGAGGCCATTTGGACAAAGAGGCCGCATTCGACCACGCCTGGAAGGTGAAGGAGGGCTGATTCGAGAGACGAAGGATCTGCAATGTCTGGAATTTGGATGTCGACAATGTAATTCCCGTTATCGGTCATGCAGGGTTGTCCCGTTTGTTCTCGCCGAGGTGCCGGCCATCCCATTTTCTCCAGCTGCCGTTGCGTGGTTCGCCAACCGAAGGAAAGAATTTCTACGGGTAAAAGAAACGGCAAGCCCAGATGTGGCCGGTGTTTGGCCTGATCGACAATCACGATAAATTGCTTGGCTGCTCGAGCCACAATTTTCTCCCGGAGCAACGCCCCTCCGCCACCTTTGATGAGATTGAGTTGCGGATCGACTTGGTCTGCACCATCTATTGCCACATCAATATCCCAGGGTTCATCGTTGCCCAGTAGGGGAATGCCAAGCTGCGTAGCATAGGTTGCTGTGACTTGAGAGGTTGGCACCCCTCGAACGCGAAGTCCGGCCTGTATGCGTTCCCCCAGGGCAGTTAAGAAATGATGTACCGTCGAGCCGGTACCTAATCCGAGAATGTGACCGTCCTGAATGTATTCAACGGCTTTCTGGGCAGCCTGAGCTTTGTGTTGATCGGGAGTCAACAAAGACATGGAATTGTTCAGGGGATATTTTCTCTAGGCTGTCATCCCGGCGGCCATGGAAGCGGCCCCAAGTAAGGCAGTGTGAGGATTCAAAATAACCCGAACAGGTATCTTGCTGAGTAATCGTTTATAGCGGCCCTTGGCTAAAAAAGATTTCATCAAGGTTCCATCCTGAAGTGCGGGCAAGATCTTTGGTGCGATTCCTCCCCCAATATACACCCCTCCCATCGCCAAGGTCTTCAGCGCCATATTCCCCGCTTCTGCACCGTAGATGGACACAAACATTTGGAGCGCGTTTTTACAAATATCGGGTTTCCCTTCGAGCCCGGCTTCAGCAATAAATGTAGCAGGATCACCAGTTGGGAGTTTTTCCGCAAACCAGGTGGGTTCGTTTTTCTTGGTATCGCGCAAGAATTGATAAATGAGATGCAAGCCAGGTCCAGAGAGTACCCGTTCATAACTCACATGCAAATAGGTCGTGCGTATATAGCGCAAGAGCTCGATCTCCAAATCATTATTTGGAGCAAAATCAGCATGCCCTCCTTCTGATGGACAAATATGATATTCCTTCCCTGTCCATAGGAGCAGTGATTCTCCCAAGCCGGTTCCTGCCGCTAATAGCGCTCGCGTTCCATCAGGAGGCGGGGACGGGGCATCAGGATTGAGATCTTCAAGTTCGTCTGGTTGCAAAAGTTGAAGGCCATAGCCTGTGGCTTCCAAATCGTTCAACAACCGGACATGAGGAACGTTTAAAAATGCGGCCAACTTGTCGCCTTCTATCATCCATGGAATATTGGTGGTGCGACAGGTGTTGTTCGACACCGGTCCCGGTACGCCAAAACAGGCGGCTGTCAAAGGGCTTTCGGAGGACGAAGGTTTTGTGGAGGAGTCTTCGGTCTCCTCTAGCGGATCATCCGGATCGGGTTCTGCAGAGGTGGGCTCTTCAAGAAACTCGGTGAGGACTTCCTCCAGGGACTCATAATCGGCAGTCCAAACGGTATCTTCACGGATCGGATCGACCCGTTCCTTATCCCAATCGTAGAGGGCTAAATTGATTTTGGTCCCCCCAATGTCACCGGCAAGAATCATATATTTCTCAACTTGTTATTGCGGCGCTAGGATCCCCAGCTTTGGACAATCCAATGTGGATGAACACAAATGAATTTAACATGAGTCCCGTAGTTTAACACTGCTGCCCTGCATGTAAGAGCAGGATGCGGCGGACTTCCTCAATCGTATGTGGATTTCCCTGAGAAGAGTGCCCCGAACGCACTACCAACTCCGAATCCATATCCTCAAGGTGAGCACTGGAGTAAGCCACCACGCCATCCATCCCCTCTTCCTTCGGTCCATCCCCTTTCACAGCAATGATGGAATGCGCTGCCACACCGGGGGCAATGGGCATGGGTGCCAGCGTTGTCATCAAAGGACTGCCGGGGGTCATAGAATCTACGCTACTGAAACTTCCGCTTTGGAATTTTAAAGCCATTGTTTTGTTTTGAGTGACTATATCGGCAATGCCGGAAACCAGCCGTCCGGGGAGTGTGATAAAGCGAGTCAGCTGATGTGAAATCCAACTCCCGGCGACATAACTCCCACGATGTGGTGTGGAAATAAACACGACACGTGTCACATAGGGAAGTGGCTTGAAAAAAAATGCTCCTTTCATGAGGTTCCTTGTCTCTTCAGGTAGGTTCATGGCCTCAAGAGGCTCATCGCTAAAACGGTCCCAGAGTGTCGATTGTGGGTCAACAGCAATGAGCTTCGTTAACAGCCCACCTTGACTATGACCAATGACAACCATATCCCTCAGAGTGGAGTCTTGTTGCTGAGGATCCAGCTCACTGACAACGGTATCCAACGTTTTCCGAAGAAGCATGGCGGAATACAGAATAGGGTTGCCGGTGTCATAGGTGAAAAACCAAAATTGAAACCGGCCACGAATGCACGGGTCGTTCATTAAATCATTCAACATTTGCGCCCAACGGCCCGCACTGGAAGCCGTGCCATGGACAAACACGACAGGGATACGACCCGGGCGATAGGGTTGCAATCCGGCGAGCTGTGTCGGCATTCTGGTCGCCAAATCACCGAGGAAAAATCCTTGAAGCTCTCGCTTCCATACTGGGGATTCACTGAGACTGGCCGCTAGAGCCGAAGTCATTTCAACTTCAAGGGGAATCCTCCGCCCATGAATCGTAATTGCTTGTTCCCTATAAGCGACATACAACTCAAGAGAAGCGCGTACTTTCCCTGTTTGCAGTTGTTGCAATAGTCTATCCACCGATAAAACCGCAGTGACTGGTACTTTCATTTTCGCGACGGCTAAACCCTTTCCAGGTTCCGTTGCGACCTGGTCCGCTGCTAAAGGCGCGCCAATGCCCGGGTAGCGGTACCGGTTGCGCAAGCCCTCAACTTCCAATTCAGCCACGGGAATAAAGTGAACTAACTGGCGATTCCCCCAACGAAGCGACTCTTCTACCATGCTGACCTCAAGTTCTCCAAAAGGGAGCTCATAGACTTGGGATTGAAGAAGGACGTGTGATCCATCATCTGAGGCAAACGCGGACGTAATTCCTCGATTGTAGAGATCAGAGGCGATCCGAAGACGAGGATCGAAGGGGTTTGGGGCTTGCTTGTGATCTTCAGGGAAAAGAAAGAGAAAGGCATACAGGGCCGAGGCTAAAAAATATTCACGTTTTTTCGCCTCTTCCGCATGAAGAAAGGATAATTCGGCCAGGGCAAACGCCTCCTCCGAGCGAATGGTCTCTTGTAAAAGGATGGTATGCAGCTTCGCCAGTGCGGTCTCCGGTCGCCATCCAAATGTCTTTGTAAGATCATATTGATGCAGCACATTTTCAGTGAAGATGCTCGGTACATGGGCAGATAGGACATTTTTGGTCACAGCTGTTGATGGACAGTCAGCGGATCAACTCGGGAAACGCCTATAGGCGTTTGACAGCCGGTTAATACCAACCCAGCAAACAACAATGGCGCCCAGATGCAGTTGCGCGTGAATGTAGTCATCTTGGTTTAGAAATCCTTTGCCTTGAAAAATCCATTACAAAATTTCCCTAACCCCATTTTTCAAAGGGGGAACCCTTCGATAACACTCAGAATAGGCCTGAATGGTAACCTCATAGCATAAGCTACGGGGAACAAGTTTATACACTTAGGAGGTCTTCAGGGGCAAGCCATTCCGAATCAATCTCGAAAAATCAGGGGCTTGATCAGCCGCCGCTTGAGCCCGCTCATCCCCCACCACATAAAACAACTCATACTGTTTAAAGAAATTGTTAATTGAATAACAGTACCGAAAATTTTTCCTTTTCCTACTGATGATTCCTACTCATGATAGGAACCCAGCGTCCTACTTGTGTGCGGTATTCGTCATAAGAGGTTCTAAAGACCTTCTGGAGGTGAGGTTCCTCGTAGAATACGACAAACAGATGAAGACATAATCCAACCGAAAGACCATAGAAGAGAAGGGGAGGAGAAGGAAAGAGGGCTATCCAGCCAAAGAGGAGAGTGAGGACGCCTCCATACATTGGGTTTCGCGTATAGTGGTATAGGCCTTGAACGACCAGGTGTTTTGGTGCATCAAACGGCGCAGGAGTACCATGGCCAAAGGT
>QIDY01000060.1 GCA_003228495.1 Nitrospirota bacterium | reverse complement strand
TCAGGGTATAGAACTCGCCTTCCGGGATCTCCACTTGATCATTCTCCCCGACATTGATTGTCAGCACTCGTTTCCGGTTGCTGGTGTTGGTTAACACTAGACCCGTCTCCAAGCGTTCCAAATGATACGCTCCTTGTTCATTAATCACGAGGGAATTGGCTTCGATCTTGGCATGAAGCTTTCCCCATTTATCAAAAATGGCAAAATTCATTCGAACTGGCACTCCGCCGGTTTTTCGAAGTTCTAATTCGATTTGAGGAAGTCCTTCAATTTCCACCGTTCCGTTGGAATTACGATACCAATGTGGTCCGACTTTCACATCCATGCTGCTCATGCTGCCTCCTTACTATCACAACCCATGATGAAATTTGAATGCTATTGTACTGACCAGATACCGCTGCTGGCTAGAGGAAATTTTCTCCAGGAGCCTGTCCGAGATAAGAAGAAGTGAGAAGTGAAAAGGGTAACTAGTCCGGTATTTAGGCTGAAGACTGAAGGTGGATGACGGAAGACGGAAGACAATCACTCATACAACCCGACGTGTTGGCTGATGCCGCATGATTGGTCTCTCAAAGCCTTCGGCCTTCAGTCTATCCACCTGAGTAGTTTCCTCACTTCTTCTTGATGCGGTTCAGGATTAAGGCGATGCAGCCGCCCAAGAGGCCACCACCAAAAATAGGGGGGACTAATTCGACCAGCTGAATTTCCCATATGCGTTCTTGGATCAGCATAAGATCGCGGATGCCGCCTTGAATCATAATGACGGCTAGTGCCATTAATGCGCCAATCATGAACCACCAGCGAAAAATTTTAAAGGATTCCATGGTGTATTCTTACGAAGACAGGGGACGGTCCAGGGTTCGGTATTGAATGGCCTCTGCGACATGAGGTGGTTGAATTGTCTCTGATTCTGCCAGATCCGCGATGGTTCGGGAAACCCGGAGGATGCGTCCATAGGCCCGCGCCGAAAGCCCCAACCGGGTGACGGCTTGATCCAACAGTGTCTTCCCCGGGTGATCCAGTTGACAATATTTCTTTACCAATCGGGGTTTAAGTTGGGCATTATTTAAGGTCTTCTCTTGATGATAGCGTGTAAGCTGCCGCTGGCGAGCATGAACTACGCGCTCCCGGATGTAATCGGAACTCTCACTGGCCGTTGAGCTAGATAATTCTTTGACTGGAACGGCCGGTACTTCGATGTGAATGTCCAGTCGGTCCAAGAGTGGTCCGGAAAGGCGGCTCCGGTATCGCCGGATTTGATGCGGCGTACACACACATTCATGAGTGGGATCACCGCAATAGCCACAGGGACAGGGGTTCATGGCGACTACCAACATGAGTTTGGCTGGAAAGGTCAAACTGGCTTGTGCACGGGTGAGTGTGACCGTGCCATTTTCCAGTGGTTGCCGCAAGCTATCTAGTAATGGCCGCTTAAATTCCAAGGCTTCATCCAGAAATAATACCCCACGATGCGCGAGAGACACTTCGCCTGGCCGAGGAATGGATCCTCCGCCCACTAAGCCGGCTTCGGAAATGGTGTGGTGCGGGGCTCGAAATGGACGAACCGAGAGGAGGGGAGAAGTCGTGGGAAGATTCCCGGCCACGCTGTGGACCTGGCTGGCTTCCAAACATTCCTGAAAACTCATTGGTGGCAAAATGCCGGTGAGCCGTTGGGCTAACATGGTTTTCCCCGATCCTGGAGGGCCCACCATTAAGAGATTATGTCCACCGGCGGCTGCCACTTCGAGTGCCCGTTTGGCTTGGAATTGGCCCACCACATCCGCAAAGTCTTCATCGATGGTTGGGAATTGTGTATGAAAGGTCTCAGAACCAGCGGTCACAGGAGATAACGAGAGAGAGCCCTGAAGAAATTCCACCACCTGCGGGAGGGTGTGGACACCATAGATTGTGGCATTATTGACCACGCTTGCTTGTGAGGCATTATCGTGGGAAAGGATGAGGGCCTGTGGGGCATGTGTCGCTATGGCCATTGAAAGCGCCCCCGGGACTTCCTTGATCCGACCATCCAGCGCTAATTCCCCGACAAACAAATAGGAAGTGACGCATTCTTGGGTGAGCACGCCTTCGGCGATCAGGATGCCGATGGCAATGCCTAGTTCCAGCCCGGCACCTTCCTTTTTAATTCCTGCGGGCGCCAAGTTGACAGTAATTTTTTTGGGGGGAAACCGGAATCCGGTATTTTTGAGAGCCGAGCGCACACGATCGCGACTTTCGCGCACCGTGGCATCGGGCAGCCCCACAATAGAAAATTGCGGCAGTCCACCACCCAGATCCACCTCAATTTCGATAGGGTTGGCCTCTAAGCCGACTAATCCCAAGCTATGGACCTTGGCTAACATTGGTGTTGTTCTGAAGACATAGGCGCTTATGCAGACTTTCTTGATCCAACTGCGGTTTCAGGGATTATAGGAGATGATTGGAAGTGGGACAACGCAAGGACGGGTTGCAATTTTCAGGTTGATTGAAAATACAGCAGGGAAACAGATAGTTGACGCAGGTATTCCGTGAAGACACCGGTATGGATCTCTGAACGACTAGGGTTCGGAAATCAATGAAAAGTCTGCGTTTGGAGAGTCGAGGGCTTGGATGAGTTCGTCAAGCTCCTCGTCAGTAAGCTCGTTATATATCTCTTCTGATGGTGTAGAGGATTGAGCGAATTCTGTTTCAGGATGAATGGTTTTATTTGTTGAGGTGAGGGAAGTTGGTTGCTGATGAGGAACTTTCTTCGAGACTTTGAGGGGCAGTGGCGTATTTTTTGAGCCAGCGGAGGTGCTGACAGCAGACTGTGGTTTGCCCGGGGCCGGCGCGAGACTTGCGTCAGACTGTTTCGTGGTAGGCGCCAGAGCCTTTCCCTGCGGAGTTTTGGAGACCTTGGGTGATTGGGAAGTTGGCGGTTGAGGTGGAGCTTTCTTCGAGGCTTTGGGGGGCAGTGGGGTATTTTTTGATCCGGCCTCGGTACTGACAGCGGGTTGTGACTTACCCGGGGCAGGCGCTGGAGTTGCGCCAGACTGTTTCGTAGTTGGCGCAAGGGCTTTGCCTTGTTTCGTTTTTGGGGAGTGGGGTGGTTGTGTGCTGCTGAGTTTGTCCGATTTTATAACAGATTTGGTAGAAAGCGGAGTGAGCTTTGAATGCGGACTAGGCTCAATTTCTTCTTTTGTAGGTACGGATGGTGGTTCACCTTTAAGGAGTTCTTCTGTTTCCAAGAGGGGCTCTTGGCTTTGGGAAGAATTTTTGTCTGGAGTTATGGGGGCTTCACCTTCGAGAGGTGTAACCTGAGGCAGACTGGTTGCTTGTGATGGGTTATCGGGTTGTGTTTGAAGGACAGAGGTCTGAGGCTCCAAAAGAGCACGATACCAATACCCTAGTGCTCCAGCCACCCCAACCAATACGATAAGGCTCAGTGTGATTCCAATTTTTCGGAGCATCTTGTTGTCTTTGCCGGGGTCGTAATTTGCGTAAGCTTGGGGGCGTTGGAACGGTGGGGGTTTTTTGAGCGCTGGCTCAGGGGTTGTTGGAGGTGCAGATGATTTTGCAGTCTTCTCGGGTTCTGTCGGGTTTTCTGGAGGGGGAGTCTGCGGTATATAGGATATGGGCGGTACGGATGCACTCTCTTCGCTCAATGGGAGTTTGGCTAATTGTTGATTGATAATGGTTAGGGCATGGGTTGCATCCTGTAGACGCTGGTTGGATTTATTGCGAGTCATCTGGCGGATGAGGTCGCATACCGCTTCCGGAACCGGCTCTGGAAAGTCAAAAGCAGGGTCGGCCTGATCGAAAGCCAATTTCCCCATGATTGACGTTTTTGGCAGGCCGGCGTAGGGCACGGTACCGGTCAGCATTTCGTACATCATGAATCCTAAACAATACAGATCGCTACTGACGTCGAGCAGCTCTTCCTTCGCGATTTCCGGAGGCAAGTACGGTAAGGGTCTGAGCAGTTCCACGTCACAATTGGGCAAAATATCCATCAGGATCCATGATAAGCCCATGTCCAGGACCTTGATTTGACCCTGGGGGCCGACTAAGACATGGCCGGGATGAAGGGTTCCGTGGATGATGCCTTGAAAATGGATATGGACAAGAACTTCCGTGATTTCTCGAGCCCGCATGAGCATGTCTTGAACGGACATCGGGCCTTTGTCATGAATTATTTGTTGGAGATTTGGCGCATCGAAGAATTCCATGAAGACGACGGGAGTATCGCCTTCTTCTTCAACTTTAAAGATTTTTATAAGATTGGGGTGGTCTATTCGGAGAAGGGGTTTTGATTTTTCGATAAAAGCTTTACCCTGAATCAAGCGACCGTTGATATGAGAATGGTAGATTTTGATCGCCACTTCCTGTCGTAAGCCGAGGTCATATCCATATAAAACCGTCCCGGTTTGGCCATTGGCAATTTCTCCCTGTATTTCAAATTTTCCGTCGAACAGTTGTTTTTTTATGAGAGTTTTCAC
>QIDY01000196.1 GCA_003228495.1 Nitrospirota bacterium | reverse complement strand
CTGTCCATTGAGGACAAAATCAGTCCAGTCTCAGAAATCTTTCGTCTGCAAGGTGCGGCTGAACTGTTAGAAGCAGAACAGCACTATCTTCCGAAAAGTACCGAATACGCATCAGCCATCGTGTTGGCTGCTTCTCGTGGGGATGAGCTAGGGGAACTGACCGAGGATAAACCCAAGACCATGATTGAGATTCGAGGTGTGCCGATTCTCACGCATATCATGGATGCCTATAACATGGTCGGGATCAAAGATATCAGCGTGGTTCGAGGATATAAAAAAGAGACGGTCAATCTCCCTCATCTGACGTACGTCGATAATGACGACTTTGCCGAAACTGGTGAATTGGGCTCCTTGTTGAAGGCACTCCAAGCCAACAGTCACCATGATCATGACATCATCATTTCCTATGGTGACGTCTTATTCAACTCGTATATTCCGCAGGCACTTCTCCAAGAAAACGATGACTTTGTCATTTTTGTGGATAGTGATTGGAAAGAAAAAACCAGTTATACCCGACTGGGAGGCTTTGCGGAATGTACGGCCCCTAATTCTCGTAAAACCTTTCATACCGAAATTCATCTCAAGCAATTGAGCACGGATATTCATCGTGACAAGATCCACGGCGTGTGGATGGGATTCCTCAAAGTCTCCGCTTCGGGAGCCAGCCGGCTACAAAAGCTGTTGCCCAACCTACTCGCGTTTCCAGAAAATCACAAGGCCGGAATGGCGACATTGTTTCAAGAGTTGCTGAAACAACATCAGCCAATTCGTGTGCTCTACACGGTCGGGCATTGGCTCGACATCAACCACTTGGATGACGTCGTGCAGGCTGGTAGCTTCTGACCTTTGCACCTTGTCTTCCTAACCTCGTGTCTTCGTAGCCTCAACTCAGTAAGGACCTTTCTTATGAACCTTGCAGATCTGTCTCAGGAACACTTCACAAAACTCGTGACCGCTCTTGTCGATGATCGTCTATGCGAACTCTTAGGTGATCCTGATTTAGGATTGCCGTTGGACGAAACCGTTCGGGCTCGATTAAAAGAATCCTTGGCCTCATCAGAGCGCATGACCGGCGATGAGATCGCAGAAAAACTCGGCCTCCGCTGGTAACCCCCCATGCCCTGGTATCGTGTTACGTACCTACCTGCCGTGTTCGAGGATCTGCGTGCCACTGAACAGCCCATGGCCCAGCGACTGTTAGATAAAACCAAATGGCTGGCTTCCAATGTAGCAAACCTTCGGCATGATCCGTTGCACTCCGACATACCCGGTATGAGCCAATACGCAGTTGGTCACTGGCGAATTCTCTATGCCATTGATCGAGAAGACCATGTCGTGGCCATTCATCGTGTGTGTACACGAAGCGAACTATATCGGCGCGCGCATCAGTCTTGATCATCTGCATTCTCTGACCCGAACCGAAACTTTCGGAAGACCATACAGGTTTTTCCATATTTTCCATGAAAGCCATTCCCTGAGCTCGCCTATGAATTTGTGCAAGATTGAACCAGAATTTCAAAAACCCCATGGTCTGTTTGGGAAAATTGTACTTCAGATCGCGTTTATAACGATCACCTTGCTGATCGCTCACCCTCAGCTACTCAGCGGAGCTGTCTCCCCACAATTCATCTTTGAATCCCCGCAAGTCTTGGAACCATTAGTCGCCCGCTTAAAGGAGATCAATCCAAAATCCCTTCAGAGTACGATGGACTTTTTAGGCCTCCAATATCCCGGGCCACCCATCCGAGTGATATTGGCGCCAACCGATTCTCCTCCGGCACAGCAAGCACCAGAATGGATGTCGGGCTACGCGCTGGGCCATGCCTCCACCATTGTACTCCTCACTGACCGGGTGTTGACCTACCCGAATAATTCACTCAAGGATGTCTTTTTTCATGAGGTCGGCCACATCCTGGCCCACCGAGCTGCGGGCGGACAGGCCCTGCCTCGATGGTTTGATGAAGGATTGGCGATGATGGCCGCTCGAACATGGGATTTTGAAGATCGAGCCAGATTAGTTTGGGCGATGGTCTCAAGCACAGAAGTCTCGCTCGATGAGCTGAATACTCTCTTTCGCAAAGACGATACCTCTGTCCGACGCGCGTATGTCCTGGCCCATGCTTTTACGTTAGATCTCTTGGAACACACGAGCCAGGATGTACCTAAACATATCCTGGCAAAGGTCAAACAAGGCCTGTCCTTTCCTGAAGCTTTCGAGCAAACCACCTTCATGACACCGACGCAAGCGGAAGAAAATTTTTGGAGCCGGCAAACCATCTGGAATCGTTGGGTCCCGGTGGCCACCAGTTCTGGGATGGTCTGGCTCACCATCACTCTCCTGGCCTTTTGGGTGTTTAAGAAACAGCGAAGGAGGGCGGCCGCCATAAAAAAACAATGGGAAGAAGACGAATTTGATCTATGAGACATTGTAACGATACGATCAATCTCAAAATCTTTGCCAATTAGCTTTTGCTTGCACCGTTAAGATCCGTTCTATTTTTTTAACTTCGAAGAATATTCATTAACAAAACTGGAATTCACCTTAAAAGGAAGCGCATCATGTCTCAAAAACTCAAGAGCAAAGTAGCCGTCGTTACGGGTGGGAATAGCGGAATCGGCTTGGCCACAGCTAAATTGTTTCAAGCTGAAGGAGCCAAGGTCATCATTACTGGAAGAAGAAAGGAGGCCGTGGAAACGGCGGTCAAAGAAATCGGGGGAGAATGCGTTGGTTTCGTATCGGATACCGGAAACCTGAATGACATAGAGGATTTATATCATCAAATACACAAGACTGTTGGCAAGATTGATGTCTTGTTTCTCAATGCAGGTGTTGCCACCTTTGGTTCATTCAACACAGTTGACGAAACCACCTTCGATACCATGGTGAATGTCAATTTCAAAGGCGTATTCTTCAATGTTCAAAAAGCCTCTCCCCTCCTGAATGAAGGGGCTTCGGTTATATTCAACTCTTCCATCGCCGATCAGAAGGGTTTTCCGAACACCAGCGTCTATGCAGCGACGAAAGCGGCCGTTCGTTGTCTGGCCAGAACATTGTCGACAGAACTGTTCGAGAAAAAAATCCGAGTCAATTCTCTTGCGCCTGGGCCAATCGATACACCCATTTTCGACAAACTTGGAGTTCCTGTAGAAGCTATTTCAGACATGAAAGCAAGTTTTGCTGGTGAAAACCCTATGAAACGAATGGGAAGTCCGGATGAGATCGCCAGCGCCGCGCTTTTTCTGGCTTCGGATGATTCATCTTACATTATGGGGATCGATCTCACGGTCGATGGCGGCATGACGCAACTGTAAGTCACTACGACATTCCCATTTTCCCTCGCCCCTTTGGAAAGAGGGTGTGGGTGAGGGAAAGTCTCATGGGAAAGGCAAGATCATATAGTTCAAGGTTTATGGAAATTTGGTTCTTCTCAGACACCTGATTCCGCCCTTGCCGACTGTTTTAATCGCTCGGCAAGATCATCTCCATAATGCAACGCTACAAAAGTTAAATCTACGTCCCTTTTTGTAAAATCCGGGTTTCTTCTCAGGATGGCTCGGCGTGACAAACGCATGGTCAGTTCGGTCAATGACTTCATGTTCGCCAGACGTTTGGCTACACTCATGTTTTGTATGCACGCAATTTGAACTTTTTCTGATTCTTGGTTTGTATCACTTATCAAAGACATGTTTGCTTTTCTCGCCTAACGTTTAGGGTCGCTGACGACGCTTCAGTGTCTGGTAAACCCGCTGGTTAGACGGTCCAATTTTCGACCCTTAGCCCTTTAACTCGTTTGAATTCTTTGGTGTTGTTAGTGACCAGTACGCAGTTCATGTGCAAAGCTTGTGCGGCAATGAGCATGTCCAACGGGCCAAACATTTTTCCTGTTTTTCTTAATTCAGCTCGCAGGGCTCCATAAACTGGTGCAGTTTCAGCCTGGTAGTCCAAGATTTCTAATGGTGCCAGAAATTCATGTAAAGCGATTCGATTTTGATCTGGGTTACGGCTGTAGGAAACACCATAAGACAGTTCTGAATAGGTAATAGCTGAAATCCCCACATCTCCAACCTTGCAGGCCGACAATCGATGAAAAACTTTGTTGGGTGATTTCTTGATAGTGTAGATGCAGATATCAGTATCAAGAAGGTATTTCATTCAAACATCTCGTCGCGTTCTTGGTGACCTTGATCACGCGTGGCCATGAAATCATCTGTGAATTTCTCACAGGCCTTAGCCAAAAGCTCCCAAGGAGCCTTTTTGGGTATCAGAAGAACCATGCCATCAAGATTCCGCACATAGACGGAACGACCTGACATCCGAAATGCCTTGGGTAATCTCACCGCCTGACTCTGGCCGTTTTTAAAGAGCTTTGCTTCTTCCATGCCAAAAGTATATACTAATAATATCTATTTATCAACGGCCGTCTAACGCCCAAGCTAACCGGGCGGCGGCCAGCGACCTTCAATCTCAGATTCCGCGCC
>QIDY01000289.1 GCA_003228495.1 Nitrospirota bacterium | reverse complement strand
TTGATGCACAAGTAACTATATCTTTCTGCAGAGTATAAAAAATCCTCTATCACCATGCAGCCTAATGTGTAATGTTCCACGTGGAACATCAGGAAAATACAGATAAATTTCTTGAGTTTTTTGTAGAAGGGGCCAAAAATCTTGGTTTTTCTTTCCAAGATAACATTCTAGCGAAATTTCACCTATATTATGAAGAGCTAAGCTTCTGGAATCGTTCCGTTAACCTGACAGGTTTGCAAACAGAAAAAGAGCAAGCCGTTTTGCTCTTTGTAGATTCGTTAGCTGGCTCTTTGGCTTTACCAGAAAATCCATCAGTATCGATCATCGATATTGGTACGGGTGGTGGGTTTCCAGGAATTCCCCTTAAATTGGCTTTTCCATCCTTGCAAGTGACCTTAATGGAGCCTCGTGCCAACAAGACCGCTTTTCTTCACACTGTTATTGGGAAGTTGGAGTTATCAGGCATCTCAGTTCTTCCAAAACGGTTGGAGAGTGATCATTCACTCCTGGACGAAGAAGGCAAATGGGATGTTGCCATGAGCAAAGAGCAAAGCCGTGAGTCTTGACCATATTTTGCCATATGTGAAAAATATTTTGAAAAAAGATGGGAAACTAGTTGTTTTTCGATCCACAAATAATGACAATCCGGAGAAACTGCAGGGTATGGCAATCGTCAGAGAAATTCCCTATGAATTGCCTTTTGGGTTTGGCAAGCGAGTGATCTCTGTGTTAAAGCATATTCCTTAATTAATACATATTTCGAGTGTTCCACGTGGAACAATAAACGAAAATTTATTCTTTTAGGAATGTTGAATAACTCCAAAAATGAAAATTATTTTGAAATTTAATCTCTTTAAAATTAAGTACTTATGATTCCTAGCAGCACATTTTTCTTTACAATGGATTCTGAGTGACACGTATTATAGCTATTGCCAATCAAAAGGGTGGTGTGGGTAAGACCACGACGGCTATTAATATTGGTGCGGCCTTGGCCACTTCCGGGAAATCAGTGTTATTGATTGACCTGGATCCTCAAGCTAATGCGACCAGTGGCGTATCTGTCGAGCCAAATGGTGCGACGATTTATGAATGTATTATAGAGAGTCGGCTTATTGTATCAAGTATTCTACCTACGTGTATACACGGTTTAAATATCCTTCCATCGAATGGAGATTTGGTCGGGGCTGAAATAGAGTTATCCAACCTGGCCGATCGAGAATCCATTGTGAAAACTATCGTCGGGGACATTCAGGGCCATGATTTTGTGATTATTGACTGCCCGCCTGCCTTTGGCTTGTTAACGATTAATGCCTTGGTTGCAGCTTCGGCCCTTATTGTTCCTGTGCAATGTGAGTATTATGCGATGGAGGGGCTCGGACGGCTGATGGGAAATATTGAGCGAATTCGAGATTCCTTTAATCCCGATTTGGACCTGCAAGGTATTGTGTTGACGATGTATGATTCTCGCATTAATCTTTCCAGACAGGTTGAAAGCGAAATTCGAGGGTTTTTCAAAGAGAAAGTGTTTCAAACCGTTATTCCTCGAAATGTGGCGTTGGCAGAAGCTCCAAGCCACGGGAAGCCAGTTTTGTCGTATAATGCTGCATCCAATGGCGCTAAGGCTTATCTTGACCTAGCCAAGGAGATTCTCGCGAATGGAAAAGAAAGCATTGGGTAAGGGCCTTCAGGCTCTACTTCCTGAAAAAAAGACACTGGTTTGGAAGGTTGAACAGGATGGGCAGACTGTTTCCATGGTTGCCATGAAACAGATTATGCCCAACCGCTACCAACCACGGACTGTCTTTAGTGAAGAAGAATTAGGAGCATTGGCCCAGTCGATCAAGGAGCATGGTGTCCTGCAACCCATTATCATTCGGCGTAAAGGCGATGGGATGTTCGAACTCATTGCGGGAGAACGACGTCTGCGGGCGGCAACACTTGCCGGGCTATCCACGATTCCTGCTCTCGTTCGAAACTCCAACGATGAAAAATCCCTGGCCCTAGCTTTGGTGGAAAACATTCAACGACAAAACCTCAATCCTATGGAAGAAGCCAAGGCGTATTCTCGTTTAATGGGAGAATTCGGTTTAACACAAGACCTGGTGGCCACGTCAGTCGGAAAAGATCGTTCCTCGATTGCGAATATTCTTCGTCTTCTTATGCTTCCGAAAGAAATTCAGCAATTCATTGAATCCGGCGCACTGAGTCTTGGACACGCCAAGGTCTTAGCGGGAATTTCAACGGCCAGTACGCAATTACAAATTGCAAAACGAATTGTCTCGGAGCATCTTTCAGTTCGACAAACGGAACAGCTTGTCACCTTGAAAACAAAGGGGAATTATCCAAAACCCCTCAAAAATGCGCACAATACCTTTCATCATTTGGAAGATCGGTTACGAAAACATTTGGGCACCAAAGTGCATGTGAAAACCGGAGTCCGAGGGGGACAGCTCGTCATTCACTATTATTCAGATGAGGAGCTGGACCGCGTGGCGGCTCTTATTCTGGAATAAAACTTGAAGGAAATCGCGTATGACATGGGGTCTTCCTACGCGAGTGAAGAGAACAATTGGACAAAACCGGCATAACCCGGTTTAGGGAAGAACAGAGTCAGTAGGTTCAGCATTCAGTCATTACCATAAGGGAGGGTCTCCATGTTTGGAAAAAATACTGCTGAAACCCCGCAAAATGTTGTGAGTCCACCAGAAGAGTCTAGTCCACCGGTTTCAAGTAACCATGAAGAATCAGACGATATTATTGCCTTTGTGGGAGAGGAGGTTACCTTTAAGGGGACGATCCGGTACCAAGGCACCGTCAGGGTTGATGGGCGCTTGGAGGGGGAAATTTATACCGATGGGAATTTGATCATCGGTCAAAAGGCTGTTATCACGGCCAAAATCGAAGCTGGGACAGTGACCTGCCAGGGATTAATTACCGGCGAAATTGTGGCTAAAAATCTCGTGAAACTCCTTAGCCCGGCGGTGTTTGATGGTTCCATCACCACGCCGCTACTTTCAATGGATGAAGGCGTGATATTTAATGGATCCTGCAATATGCCAAAAAAAGGTGAGCGAAAAGGCAAAGAGGCGAAACTCGTTGTCTCGGTTGAAGAAGCAGTCAAAGTGAAATAAATCAATTTTCATGATTCTGAACAAAGTAGGGAAATCATTCCCAGAGGACATGGAGATCCTGGCTCGCCACCCGAGAGTCAAGCTCTGGATGAGAGGAGGGCAGTATGTGGGGTGAAAAGGAAAAAACCAAGAGAGATGCCGGATTTGGGCAAGAGTTTTACACCTTTCTCGGGAAAGGAGTGGATTTTAAGGGCAAAGCCCAATTTGAGGGCACGGTGCGGGTGGACGGTAATTTTGAAGGGGAAATCACCATCGACGATACCCTGATTATTGGCGAAAATGCCTTAATTAAAGGAACAATTACTGGTGGAACTATTGTGAGTAGTGGGAGGATTGAAGGAATAATTACGGCTAATAAGAAAATCCAACTCCTCAAACCTGCTGTCCTCATTGGAGATGTGCATACACCGACATTTGCTATGGAAGAAGGGGTCTATTTCCAGGGGGAATGTGACATGGGTGCCGCACCCAACCTAGATATGGATTTGGACGAGCGAATGATGGGCAATGGGCAACCGAAATCATCATCAACCAAATTGGAAACCGAACCTCTGAGTCTCTAAATGGCGGTTTTGACTCCCCAAAAAGTTGTACTGGGTATGAGTGGCGGCGTGGATAGTTCGGTGGCCGCTAAACTCTTGAAGGAGCAGGGCTACGAAGTCCTTGGCGTGACACTCAAGGTTTGGGAAGAAGAGGATGAAACTGCTGTTTCCAAGCGCTGGCAGGAACGTGGATGTTGTAAGGTCGGGATCGCCAAACATGTTGCGGAGCTCTTGGATATCTCGCATCAGGTCATTGATACCCGAGAAGCATTTCAGCAAGGGGTCATTGACGATTTTATTGGGGGGTATCTTCAGGGAACAACCCCCAATCCCTGCGTCCGGTGTAATGAGCGGGTAAAATTCGGGGGCTTGTTTCAGGTGGCCGAACAACTCGGGGCCGATTTTGTAGCCACCGGACATTACGCCACAATCCAACAAGATAAGCTGGGCAGATTTTTTCTCGCGCGAGGGCGAGATACCCAAAAAGATCAATCCTATTTTTTGTATCGTATTCCTGCAAAATGGCTTTCTAGGATGCTGTTTCCCCTGGGTTCAATGAAGAAACCACAGGTCTGGTCAGAAGCCGAAGCCATGGGGCTTCCGGTTGAAGAACTCAAGGAAAGCCAAGAAATTTGTTTTGTCACTCAAGGAGATTATCGAGAATTCCTCAAGGAACATGCTCCGCAGGCGACCAATCCGGGAAAATTTGTTGATAATGATGGGAAAACCCTCGGCCAGCATCAAGGCGTGGCATTTTATACTCAAGGCCAACGAAAAGGGTTAGGGATTGCTACAGGCAATCGTCTTTATGTTCAGCATGTGGTCCCTGATCTCAACCTGGTGGTCTTGGGCCCCCCAGAAGATTTGGACACACGGACCTGCCGGGTGGCTGATCTCAATATCTTTTCTCGAGAAAATTTGGTTGAGGGAGAACTCCTCGATGTGAAGTTTCGGTATGGCTCGCTTCCAGTTCCCGCAAAATTGCATTGGGAAGGCACAAACGCCATTACCTTGGAATTTGAAACTCCCGTTCGAGCATTAAGCCCAGGGCAATCCGCCGTTTTTTATCAGCACGATCGAGTCCTCGGCGGCGGCATTATTCAAGCTCAACCAGCTTGCGTCAAAAGTTCCAAGTCTCCTGCCTCAGGCAAAGATGCTCAATTAGAACCTGTCGTCGGCTAAGGGCCTGTCCATTAAATGTAACTTAGGTGGATAGACTGAAGGCCGAAGGCTTTCAGGGGCCAATCTCATGCGTCAGCATCCAACATTTCGTGTATTATGAGTAATAGCCTTTAGTCTTCAGCCTAAATACCTGAGTTACAAATAACTTTGACATCTCGCATCCAAATCTTCGGGCCATCTTTGAACGG
>QIDY01000324.1 GCA_003228495.1 Nitrospirota bacterium | reverse complement strand
CGGCACCAAAGATATTTCGTTGGCGGGCCGAATCATTGCGCAATTTCCGGACAACCTGAAGCCGGAACAACGCCAACCCGATGACTTGGCGATACTGGGTGAAATTGTTCTGACGCCGGAATCCAATGTCATCAAACTCCCAAATATCAGCGCGTCCCTTCCGCAAATCAAGGCGGCGGTGAAAGAATTGCAATCCCAAGGTTATGCGATTCCTGATTATCCTGAAGATCCGAAGACCGAAGAGGAGAAAAGCATTCAAGCGAAGTTTGACAAGGTGAAGGGTAGCGCCGTGAACCCTGATCGTCGGGCTGCGGCCTCGGTCAAACAATATGCCAAAAATAATCCTCACCGCATGGGCAAATGGACCAAGGATTCGAAAACCCATGTCGCGCATATGTCTGGTGGAGATTTCTTCGCCAACGAAAAGTCGGCCACTATTTCCGATCAGAATGCGGGAACGGGGCGCATTGAATTTGTGGGCGCGGATGGCACCACAACAGTGTTGAAGGATAAGCTGAAGTTCGACAAAGGCGATGTGGTCGACGCCACGAAAATGAGTGCCAGCGCGTTACGCCAATTCTTTAATGAGCAAATGGCGGAGGCCAAAAAACAGCCTGATGTCTTGTTCTCGTTGCACATGAAGGCCACCATGATGAAGGTGTCCGATCCCATCATCTTCGGACATTGTGTCGAGGTCTATTTTGAAGATGTCTTTAAGAAGCATGCCAAGACGTTTGCCGAACTAGGGGTCAACGCCAACAACGGGTTAGGCGATGTCTATGCGAAAATCGGCAAGCTACCCGAAGCTCAGCAAAACGAAATTAAAGCCGACATTGAAGCCGCACTGCAAAATGGGCCGACCATGGCAATGGTGGATTCGGACAAAGGCATCACCAACCTCCATGTCCCGAGCGACGTTATCATTGACGCATCCATGGCCGCAGCACTTCGCACCTCAGGGAAAATGTGGGGGCCCGATGGCAAAGAACATGATATGAAAGCCATTATTCCTGACCGCTCTTATGCGGGCATTTATCAGGCAGTCGTCGATTTTTGTCGAGAGAATGGAGAATTTAATCCGGCCACGATGGGCAGTGTGCCCAATGTTGGCCTCATGGCCCAAAAAGCGGAGGAATACGGCTCGCACGATAAGACCTTTGAAGCGCCTGGCAGGGGGACCATCCGGGTCATTGATGGAGCGGGCAATGTGTTACTCCAACAGGACGTGGAAAAGGATGATATCTTCCGTGCCTGTACGGTCAAGGATATTCCCATTCAAGATTGGGTGAAGTTGGCCGTCAATCGTGCCAGATTGTCTTCCACTCCAGTAGTGTTCTGGCTGAACAAGAACAGAGCACATGATGCGCAAATCATTGAAAAATTGAATCGTTATTTACAAGATCACGATACGACAGGCCTGGATATTCAGATCATGGCGCCGGTGGATGCGATGAAGCTTTCACTTCAACGCGCCAAAGATGGCAAAGACACCATATCTGCCACCGGCAATGTGCTCCGGGATTATCTCACCGATCTCTTCCCGATTTTGGAGTTGGGCACCAGCGCCAAAATGTTGTCCATCGTTCCGTTAATTAATGGAGGTGGATTATTTGAGACCGGGGCAGGCGGGTCAGCCCCGAAACATGTGCAGCAATTCGTCAAAGAAGGGCATTTACGGTGGGAGTCACTGGGAGAATTTTTAGCCTTGTCAGAATCCTTTGCACATTTAGGCCGATTCAAAAAAAATAAGAAAGCGCAAGTCCTCGCGGAGACACTGGATCGTGCTACCGGAAAACTGATGGAAAACAAAAAGTCTCCAGGCCGGGTGCTGGGAGAATTGGACAATGCTGGCACCCATGTGTACGAAGCGATGTATTGGGCGCAAGAGCTAGCCTCGCAAAATGACGATCAGGGATTAAAAGAAAAGTTTGCCCCTGTCGCGAAAGAGCTTGGGGCCAACATCGATAAGATTCTCGAAGAACTCAAAGCCATGAAAGGCAAGCCCGTGGATATTGGCGGGTATTATCGACCGGACCCGGAAAAGGTAAAGGCCGGCATGCGTGCAAGTGCCACGTTCAATAAAACCTTGGACAGCTTGGGTTCATAAATTTGATCGACACATATCATTCACTCTAACAAAGGTTTCGTTATGGCTAAGGTTTTGGAAGGCCCGGGAATGGGCTTGCTGAGAAAGTGGGGGCTACTAACCCCGAACTATGTTGTCGTGAGTTCAGGAGATGAATTTGACCAACTCGCGCAGGCAAACCACTGGCTTCAGAAAAGTAAATTGGTGGCCAAGGCTCATGAGGCCCTGGGATCCCGGTTTAAGCTGGGCCTTGTCAAAGTCGGACTTGATCTCGCAGGCACGAAGGCTGCGGTTCGAGAGATGCTAGGCAAACAGGTGGAATCAGTCACCATCCGTGAGGTGATTGTGTCCGAAGCTATTGATCATACAGACGAATATTATGCCTCGGCCAAATCCACTCGTGAAGGCGTTGAGGTGATGGTGGCGAAGTATGGGGGCATCGAAGTTGAAGCGAACTGGGATAAGGTCAAGCGCTTATTAATAGACATTGGCGAAGAGCCTACGGATGCAGCCCTTTCGGGTTTGGTAAAAGACGCCGGGTTTTCCGGGAATACGGCTCTCAAAATGCCAGATTTCCTCAAGAAACTCTATGTCTGCTTTGACAATGAAGATGCGCAGTATTTGGAGATCAACCCTGTGGTTCAGAGGGGAGATGGTGCATTGGTGGCTCTTGACGCCGTGACGCTTCTCGATGGCGATGCCAAGTTTCGCCATAAAGATTGGACGTTCCCCTTTGCAGCCGAGTTTGGCCGGGCCTATACCAAAAATGAAGAAGAAGTCATGGCCGTCGATGCCAAGGTAAAAGGGTCGGTCAAGCTGATTGAAATTCCCGGTGGCACTATCGCAATGTTGCCTGCTGGTGGTGGTGCGAGCGTCTATTATTCAGATGCGGTTGTGGCCCGTGGTGGGAAATTGGCGAATTACGCCGAATACTCGGGCGATCCGCCGGATTGGGCGGTCGAAGTGTTAACGGAGAAAATCTGCTCACTTCCTGACATCACTAATATTATTGTGGGTGGTGCCATTGCCAATTTCACCGATGTAAAAAAAACGTTTGGCGGCATCATCAAGGCGTTTCGTAAGGCGAAGGGCGAAGGCAAGCTCAATGGCGTGAAGATTTGGGTGCGCCGTGGAGGTCCGAATGAGAAGCAAGGGCTTGCCGCCATGCGTGCCCTACAAGATGAAGGATTTGATATTCATGTGTTTGACCGCACGACGCCGTTGACGGATATTGTTGATATGGCCATGGCGGCAAAATAATATATTTGAACGTGGATGAGGAGGAGATCCCTTCGATGAGTATTCTGGCAACCAAAGATACATATGTCGTTATTCAGGGTGGAGTCGCAGGTGTGAATGCCGCTCGTCGCATGGCGGAGTTTCGGTACATGACCAAGCAACCATTGAACGTCATGGCATTCGTATATCCTCCCGATGCTGAAAAGACAAACGAAGTTGTGTGCGGGACGGAGTTAGTGCCGATTCCCATCTACAAGAGCATTGCCGAAGCGACCAAGAATCATCCGGAGATCAACACCAGTCTTGTGTATGTCGGAGCTGACCGTGCCTATGCGGCCACCAAAGAAGCTTTGGATGATTCTAAAATCCAGACCGTTTCCATGATTACCGAAGGATTACCGGAAAAAGATGCCAAGCTTCTTGGGAAGCATGCCAGGGGATTGAAGAAAGTCTTCAATGGCCCATCTTCGATCGGTGTGGTTTCTGCTGGTGAATGTCGGTTGGGCGTGATCGGGGGAGCCTTCGACAACTTGGTCGCGTGCAAGCTGTATCGCGCTGGTTCATTTGGCGTGATTACCAAGTCAGGCGGTTTATCCAATGAGATTATTTGGATCTGTTCGCAATTTGCTGACGGCATTACCACGGCCATCGGAATTGGTGGAGATTCCTACCCGGGTACCGATTACGTTAGTTACCTCGAGATGTTTGAAAACGATCCGCAGACCAAAGCTGTCGTGATCGTTGGTGAAATGGGCGGGGATTTAGAAGAGCGCGCAGCCGAGTGGTACGGCGCCAAGAAACGCCGAATTACATTGTTGGCTGTCGTCTCCGGTTTCTGCCAAGAGAGTCTCCCCAAGGGAATGAAATTCGGTCACGCCGGGGCGAAGGAAGGGTTAAAAGGGGAAGGGTCTGCTCGGGCGAAAGCTGAGGCGCTGAAAAAATCAGGGGCACTGGTTCCGGAGACATTTGGGGCGTTGGGCCCGGCAATCAAAGCGACTCATGAAGAACTCTTGAAGAGTGGCGCCGTGAAAGCCATCCCTGATCTTGCACCGGCTGAGTTGCCACGACTTCCCAAAACCGTTGACCAAGCAAAGAAGGACGGAGAAGTCCTTGTTGCTTCATTGATCAGATCCACCATTTGCGATGATCGTGGCGATGAACCCTTGTATCAGGGCTATCCGGCGTCCGAGCTCATCAATAATGGATATGACATCCCGCATATTATTGGATTGCTCTGGGATAATCGGTTGGTGACGAAACAAGAAGCCGAAATCATTAAGCGGATTATTATGTTATCAGCCGATCATGGTCCCTGTGTTAGCGGTGCATTGACGACGGTCATTGCCGCATGTGCCGGAATTGGCCTCTCGCAAGCTGTCGCAGCCGGCATGATTATGATTGGACCTCGTTTTGGTGGCGCCGTGACCGATGCGGGACGATGGTTCACGTATGCTATCGACAACAAGCTGTCCGTTGAGGATTTCTTGGCCTACATGAAGAAAAACGTGGGCCCGGTTCCAGGCATCGGGCATCGCGTGAAAAGCTTGC
>QIDY01000093.1 GCA_003228495.1 Nitrospirota bacterium | reverse complement strand
TCTTCCGGCTCACGCCAAGCTTTTCGGCGATATCAGTGATCGTCTCCCCTAAAGGCTCAATGCAAAGGTCCTTGAGCACTTCTCCGGGATGCGGTGGGTTTTTCATGGGCATCGTTTTATCCTCCTCAATGATAATCAATCAGCTCTAAATTATGGAACTCTCCATCTTCAAACGTAAAAATGATCCGCCAGTTTCCTGTGACACTCACACTCCAATGGCCTTTTAAGTCCCCTGTTAATTTATGAAGCCGCAAGGCGGAAAGTTTCATCCCGTCAAGACTGTCAGCGGCATCCATCAAACCTAATATCTTTCCAATGCGTCCTGTCAAAGCAGGCGGCAAATATCGCGGATCATCTTGCTCGTAATACCGTTTCAGGCCGCGATGACGAAAAGACTTGATCATTACATAGCGTAACACGTAACGCTACATGATACAAGAGAAATAATCCTCACCGCCCCGAGGGTTGCAGGAGACATGGATAGATGTCCATAATCATAGAAGCTGTGGGCTTTTCGGACAAAGTCGGAGATTGAAGTCTAGGTTGAGACCTGAACCATGGCTAGCAGTATTTTGGTCGGTCCCTCTTCGCTCATATTATGAAAAACAATTTTTGGTTGTTTTCCTGAGTCGTCATTTAGTAAAGGTCTTTTATCTGTCAACCTATAAAATTTTCTTGCAAGAAGGAGACATGCCATGAGTACTGCAACAATGACGGAGGTTTGGCATCCTAATGTCGGAACTTTTGTTGCTCAAACCCGCAAGATGTTGATCAATGGCCAGTGGGTCAATGCGCAATCAGGTAAGACGTTTCCCACCTACGATCCTGCTACTGGGAAAGTTTTGGCGCATGTGACCGAAGGTGACAAGGCGGATATCGACTTGGCTGTGCAGGCGGCGAGAAAGGCTTTTGAGCAAGGCCCTTGGCGTAAGATGACCTCATCCGATCGGGGTAAGGTCATCTGGAGGTTGGCAGACCTCTTGGAATCGAACCTTGAGGAATTTGCGCAATTAGAATCTCTCGATAATGGGAAACCCTTGACTATTGCTCGGGCAGCGGATGTCCCCTTAGCGGTCGACCTATTCCGGTATATGGCGGGTTGGACTACAAAAATTGAGGGGAATACGATTCCGATTTCGGTTCCCTATATGCCTGGGGCAGAGTTTTTGGCATACACTCGCCGTGAACCGGTTGGGGTGGTTGGTCAAATCATTCCATGGAATTTCCCTCTGCTCATGGCCGCTTGGAAATTGGGACCAGCATTAGCTGTCGGTTGTACGATTGTTATGAAGCCGGCCGAACAAACACCGCTTTCTGCTTTACGATTGGGTGAATTGATCATCGAAGCGGGCTTTCCGGAGGGAGTCGTGAACATTGTGCCCGGCTACGGAGAAACCGCAGGAGCCGCTTTGGCTTCTCATCCGGATGTCGATAAGGTTGCGTTCACCGGCTCTACGGAAGTAGGCAAGCTCATTCTGAATGCGGCCTCGGGGAATCTCAAAAAAGTCACGTTGGAGTTAGGAGGCAAATCCCCCAGTCTGGTTCTGTCTGATGCCGATCTGGAAAGTGGAATTCCCGGTGTGGCTAGTGCCATTTTCTTTAATCATGGCCAATGTTGCGCTGCGGGTTCCCGGCTCTATGTGGAAAAAAGCATTTTCGATACGGTCGTTGCAGGTGTGGCAGATCAAGCCAAACAGATCACACTCGGTCCGGGAATGAATCCCTCCACTCAAATGGGTCCCCTCGTGTCTGTTGAACAACAGCAACGAGTGCTAGAGTATTTGGAATCGGGACTTGCCGAAGGTGCTGAAGCAGTGGCGGGTGGGAAACGCCGTGGAGACCAGGGGTACTTTGTGGAACCGACAGTTCTAGTCAAGACGACTTCCACGATGAAAGTTATTCAAGAAGAAATTTTCGGTCCAGTTGTGTGTGCCGAACCTTTTCAGGATGTGGATGAGGTGATTCAAAAAGCCAACAATAATATCTATGGCCTGGCCGCAGCTGTGTGGACCAAAGATTTGAGTAAAGCCCACCGAATAGCTGCCCGTCTACGTGCGGGAACGGTTTGGATCAACTGCCATAATATTTTCGATGCAGCCCTACCGTTTGGCGGGTACAAGCAATCCGGCTGGGGTCGCGAAATGGGGCATGAGGCGTTGGATTTGTATACGGAGGTCAAATCCGTCTGCGCTAAGCTTGCCTAGTGAAAGCCTAGCGGTTATTCATCGTCGTCATCATCTTCGTCCTCGGCGTCGATGGCGGCTTGGCGCATTTGCTCTTCCATGGCATTATGAATGAGCATACGCATGAACATTGAAATGACTGAGCCTTTTTCCAGGGTGCCTCCAGGAGGTATGGCAATCTTCCCTTCATCGACCATTTTATCCAGCCATTTTTTTTGATCTGGTGCAATGTGTACTCGAATTTCAATCAACGGTATTTTGCCAAACATATCCATAAAGACGGTCTCCTGTTATTCAAGTAGAATGAGTAAGTTAGATTAAAAAACTGTCTCGATCACACCATGGGCCCTTTTGGTTTGTCAATGCAAGGCGTTGAAGATTTTCGTGAGGAGAGATGACTAGGGTCAGGGAAAAATTTCCCCGGCGAGAATTATTCCAGGCCAAGCACATTGCCCATGGAATAAAGCCCGGCCGGTTGCTGAACGATCCATTCGGCGGCGCGGAGGGCCCCATGGGCAAAGGTGTCGCGGGTATGGGCGCGGTGAGTAATTTCAATGCGTTCACCAGGGCCACCAAACAGAATTGTATGATCTCCGACAATATCTCCGGCTCGAATGGTTTGCATGCCGATTTCTTTGGTCTTGCGTTCCCCCGTCATGCCATGTCGTGCATAGACTCCGACTTCTTGTAAATTCCAATCCATTCCGTCAGCTAGGACTTCAGCTAGCTTAAGGGCTGTTCCACTGGGTGCATCTTTTTTCTTGTTGTGATGGGCTTCAATCACTTCGATGTTGTAGGTCTCACCAAGGGTTTTAGCGATTTTGCCAATCGTGTTCACGAGGACGTTGATACCCACGCTCATATTGGGTGAAAACACGCAAGGAATTTTCGTGGCTATCGCCTTGAGTTGCGTGAGTTCTTGATCGGAAAACCCTGTTGTCCCAATCACCATGGCTTTCGAGGCTTTGATCACTTGATCGAGATTAGCAAGGCATGAGGATGGGACGGTGAAATCGATGACCACATCACTTTGAGCAAGGCAGCTATGGAGATCGTCGCTGAGTAGGATGCCCGTTTTTCCGATTTGCGCAACTTCCCCGACGTCTTTTCCCAGTGCGGGATGCCCCTTCATTTCAATGGCACCGGTTAACGATAGACCTTCGGTCTCCTGTGTTAAGGCCACGAGCCGCATACCCATTCGGCCCGCAGCACCGGTAATGATCGTTCGCACCACTGTCTTACAAGATCTCAGCCTGTTGCAAGGCTTCACGAAGTTTGGGGTGGTATTCATCAGCGAGGGGAGTGAGAGGGAGGCGGACTTCCTCTGACATTTTGCCCATCATCGCAAGCGCGGCTTTGACGGGAATGGGGTTGGTCTCCAAGAAGAGAGCGCTGAAAAGCGGTGTCAATTTGTAATGAAGCGTTCGGGCATGCTCATAGTCACCCTTTTGGGCAGCCGAAACCATGTTGGCCATGTCGGCTGGGGCTACATTAGCAGTGACGGTGATAACGCCTTTTCCCCCAAGTGCCATCATGGGAAGCGTCAAAGGATCGTCGCCGGAAAGCACCAGAAAGCCAGATTTTGACTGATGAATGATTTCTGAAACCTGTTGAAGCGATCCGCTGCCTTCTTTAATACCCACAATAGTAGGAATCTGTGAAAGACGCGCAATCGTAGACGGCAGCATATTAATGCTGGTTCGTCCAGGAATGTTGTAAAGAATTTGTGGCAAATCAACGGCTTTGGCTATGGCTTCGAAATGACGAAAGAGCCCTTCTTGTGTGGGTTTGTTGTAATAGGGAGTAATGAGAAGTGCCCCATCGGCTCCGACCGCTTTGGCATGCTTAGTAAAGGTGATAGCTTCGTCGGTAGAGTTGGAGCCGGTGCCTGCGATCACGGGGATACGTTTATTCACGACTTCGACAGTGACCGCCACGACGCGTTCATGTTCCTCTGGGGTGAGCGTGGCCGACTCACCGGTCGTTCCACAAGGCACAATGCCTTGTGTTCCATTAGCAATATGGAATTCGATGAGGTCAGCCATGACCTTTTCATCGAATTTCCCATTGGAGAAGGGAGTCACTATGGCGACTAATGAACCAGAAAACATGGTGTGGCGTTTCGCTCAGGCAAATATTTCTGGAATAGATTCTCCGCGAATCAAATCTTCGTAGGTTTCTCGTTCTCGAATCACCATCAAATGGTGGTCCTTCACCAATACTTCAGGTATCTTAGGCCTGGAGTTGTAATTAGAGGCCATCGAAAATCCATAGGCCCCGGCACTCATGACAGCCAATAAGTCTCCAGATTGCGGTTGGGGCATTTTCCGATCTTTGGCCAGGAAATCACCCGATTCGCAAATGGGTCCGACCACGTCAACCGTATTGACGGGAGCCGATTCATTTTT
>QIDY01000189.1 GCA_003228495.1 Nitrospirota bacterium | reverse complement strand
GCTTCCATCAGCAAAACTTCCATTGGGAACGCCTATTAGTCCACCGATCATAAGTACGGCAAATCCCAGGCTTATCAGAAAATTGGGTTTACGCATATTCCTTATCCTCCCTTTCCTTACACAAAAGCATACCGAAACAATAGGAATTGCTACTTGATTCCCACTCTGATGAGAAAGTCTCAGAAAGCATAAGAATATTACGCCCAGGAGTTGATCCTGTCCATCAGGCACATTTGGATGAGGCTGGAGGTGTGGGTGCTGTGGTGGAACAATCTTCGAACGGTCTCCAAAGACGGCCTCTTAGGACAAACATTCATCTTCCCAGTTCCAATACGAAACCTGGGCTGATGAACAGGCGATAGCCACTGCCCCGACATGTTCTGAACCAGCTGTTATTCGATATAAGGAACATGTTTCTTCCTGGCCATCTTGATTCGGATGTGAGAGCCTTACCTGGAATTTATCCGGATGAATCGTGAGTTCGCATTGTGCCAAGCCTTCTGAAATTCCTTTCCCCTGCATTTTGAGATAGGCTTCCTTACCGGTCCAATACCAAAAGAATTGGTGAGTTCGTAATGTGGGTGTCAGGGACGCCAGATACGCCGACTCGCCTGGAGAAAAATATCGTTCGGCAATATCACGATCCTGGACTTTCCGGTCGATCCATTCTACATCAATGCCAACCGCATGTTGGAAGGTCAAAGCGATGAGGGCCATCCCTCGGGTATGCGCTACATTAAATTGGATTGGGAAAGATGAGGCCGCCATCAAAAATGGTTTCCCTTGAGACTGAGTCTCGAAATGAAGCTGGGCGGGTGGGACTCCCACATATCGACTCAATAGCATTCGAAGAATGCCACGTGTGACAACAAATTGATATTGAGGGTGAGGCGTACGGAACCGGTCCGCTCGGATGAGTTCATCCGCAGAAAGGTAGGACCGATAACGAGAGGCTCGCTCTGGCGAATCATCGAGTGGTGCTCGCCACACATGTACGGTCCCCGGCATCAGGCTGTTCAACAAATCTTGTGGGGGGGATTCCCAATGTGTGGTGATAGCCATCGGTCTAATAAAGGATTGTAACGGAAGAGAACATAGCCTGAAAGCGTCTCAAAATCATGAAGGAAATACCCACTCATGACCCTATACGCACGAAAGCCTGGTCAGGGTGTACAATATAGAAAAGCTGATAATGCCTATGAACAAACGTATTCTACTTGTTGACGATGATGCGATTCTGCGGTCCACCCTACGAATATGTTTAGAGACGGCAGGGTACCAATGTATCGAGGCTAAGGATGGCTACGATGCGCGTGTTTGGCTCGAGAATGAGAGCCCTGATGTGGTTGTGACGGACCACCAGATGCCAAGAGTGACGGGTTTGGAACTTATCAAAACCCTAAAAAATCAAAATAACAGACAAGCTATCCCTGTTATTTTTTATAGCGGCCAATTGACGGTTGATCTGAAAACTCGCGCGCTTCGGGAAGGAGCCTGCGCGGCATTGGAAAAACCGTTCCTTCTTCAAGCGTTCCTTAATCTGGTTGCTCAAGCATGTGAGAAAACCTTGAAGTGAATGATCATCCATGGGGTTCCGTTATCCCTTAGGACGAACGAACCCTCAAATCCGACCATGCACCCAACTCAAATTTAGGCTTTATGGGGAACCGGTGAGATCAATAGGAGGTGAATCTGACTCCTGAATATTCTTCGGCTTGTTCAGGGTACTTGGGGATCACTCCCTCTAAGGATGAGAGCCTGGTCGACCAACCTGTATTACTCCACCAGTAGATCCTGGGAGATTTCTCGGTATACTGCCCCAAGTCATTCTTGGTCGAAACCCAGACATGGACAACATGGCCGTATTCGTACTCTCCACCCTTAGAAAGCCCAAGGGGACGAACCGCAGGGTAAGGGCGGGGGACTTCGATCCTCACAGATTCAGGATCGACAAGGCTTTTTTTGATTTTGGCTTTGATCATCTGGTTATAGTGCGTGGGAACTTGCCCATAGTCTGCGTCGGCCATTTCATTCACCGAAGGTTTATGAACACACCCCGTTATTAGCACAAGGCCTAAGATTATCGATAGCCGTTTCAACATAACCGGACATCCCCTTAATTTTAATCTCTCATATCGGTTAAAGAGTTTACTATCTTGACGCTCCAATGCGGTTTTCACATACCCTTTTTAAAGGTGTCGGGTTGGAATACGGGCAGTAACCTCGGTCTGCTACGAGGGTTGTTGTTGATGTGTGATTTGAGAGCTGCCTTAGAACCCGTCATTGCAGCTAGAGTGAAGGTGTCATAGTCTTACGAGAGCACCTCTTCCAAAATCGCATTTGGCCTCCTCGTCAGTACGATTCTGTTTGGAGAAAAGATTAGAAAAAATGTAGCAGGGGGGGATAAACAGCGACCCTAGTCTATCTCAAGGGTCAAAAGGCTACAAGCATGGAAGAAAGAAGTGAAATGAAGACAAATGTTGAACCTAGAAACGGCAGTTGAGCGCGAAAAAGCTGTGTAAGATATTTACGTGCATAGGGAATTCACAAAACTTGCGGTCACCTTATTGGTGATGAGAGATTTTTTGAATTTTCTAGGTGCGTGAAGAGCTTATGCAGACTTTCGTGATCCAACTGCGGTTTTTAGGTTGAAGGAAGCAATTTAGTAAAAATTAATTCCTCAGGCTCTAACTTAAGAGGGTTTGCCAGGTTCAACGATTCGAAACCGAACTTCGTCTGCTTGTGTATAGGCAGAAACCTTGTCTCCGACAAACAAGCCACACCGATAGAGACCTGGTGCCCATTGGGATTCAGGGGGTGATAAGACAAAATATCCCGACTGTTCATTCATGGACATAACAACCTGATCCTGGGCTAATGAGGCTTGGCCCCAAGTAATCTTGGATGTTTCAAGAAAACATTCCGTGATTAACGGCACGGCGTCAAATGAGGCTGTGAGCAGGGCAAAGACCAAATAAATCTCTTGCTGGGTCGTAAGAAACGTATCATTCGGATCAATGGGAATGAATTCGTGGTTGCCAACCTGTAGGTCATCTCGGATGACTCGACCTGCAGGGATCACAAACCGAAACCAACCGAAGTCCGCATCCCGTCCCATTAGCGATACCCGTGTATGAACCAGTTCATCGATTTTAAATTTCTTCGCAGCGAGATTCGTATAATAATTGGGAGGCAACTCGCCGGGGTCAGCAGCCGGCAAGGTTTCATTGGCATCTTGGGTGGGTTTTTCTGGCTTGGGAATATGTTGCCACACCTTTACTAGCCAATAGGCAAGTTCCTCATTATCAATGATTTTTCCACTGAGAGTGGCTGGAGGGACATTGTTGTTTTCCTCAGGCTTAGTAGAGTTTGGGGCGGGCCTTTCACGGCTGGGTTGAGTGGCATTGAGGCTTTCTGGAGGCACCGTCGCAATTTCCTGGAGAATTTCAAAGTGGAGTAAGGCTTCCTCCCATCGCTCTAACGCTACGAGACTTTGGCCGATACGAAAGACGGAATCTAAAAAGACCTCACTGAATTCCCCACTTGTTGGACCGAGTTCAACGCCTTTTTGAAGAAGGCTGATGGCTTCTTCATGTTGACCCAGCTCCATCAAGGTGCTTCCTAATTCGTACGTGACGCGATAATCGGTGGGCTTCAGTGTAAGAAGTTCTCGAAGTATTGGTTCGGCTTCCTGATAGCGTCCTTTGGTAAAGTGTTCCCAGCCTTGATGCCGAATCATCCCCCAACGTTTCCGGTCTTCTGCCGATCCACCCGGGCTGAAGATGGGTTGATATCGCCGTCCCCGTTCTTTGGTGGCCCCATAGGTAATCATTAATAAGTTTCGAGCGGCTATTTCAACGGGTGATCCGCGTGGTGCTGCTTGCAATACCTGCTGCACCTGTTTGCGGGCACTTTCGTATTCCAAAATATCAAAAAGTGCGCGAGCCAGATTCAAGCGCCAACCAGGCATCTCGGGAACCAGTTCGACCGCCTTCTTATACCCTTCGACGGATTCCTCAAGTCGATCCAGTTTGCGCAAGTCTTGGGCTAATCTCAGGTGCACCAAGGGATTGTTCGAGTCTTGTTGGGCGATGCGTCGAAATTCGGCAATGGCCAGATCTCCATTCCCCAACTGGTTTAAGGCACTCCATTTGGCCCACCGAACCGCCAAGGACTCTGGGTATTCCTTGAGAATGGCTTCATACTCTTTTACAGCTTCCTGATTTCGACGGGTGGTCGCCAGGATATCTCCGCGTAATTTTTGGAGGGTGAGTGAATGGGAATGCTCGCGTAGGCCCGGTTCCAGGATATCTAAGGCATGGGCTGAGGATCCGTTCAGCCATGCGGCTCTCGTACGATCAGCGACATCATTCTCAGAAGGGATTTCGTGATTTTGTGCGACAACAAAAGTCTCAAGAGGTGACATTAGAAATGTTACAACACTAACAATGCCAACGAAATTTCTGAGATAGCTCAATCCCAAAAGATTTGTCCGGATATGAGAAATCAATTTCATAGATCGTACATGCCGTGAGTGTCCATGAAGGTCATGATTGGGCAATGGTCGGAGAATAAGGCTTGTATGATAGAGCGAGTTCGGCCCT
>QIDY01000247.1 GCA_003228495.1 Nitrospirota bacterium | reverse complement strand
ATTCTGGTCAGAATCGTCTCCTGACATCATGCGTTGAACAAGACAGGGTGCATTGAGGGCAAGATTTAACTTAATTTCCGTTGGCGCCGGGAAGCCTGGGCGGCCTTGCGCAATCGGTCGGCTTTGGCTTCTCCGGTTATCTTCACATTCCGGTACATGGCCAATGCCCAAATGGGGAAATATTTGAAATAGCCATGATATCGTAAATAAAAAACTCGCGGGAATCCTGTCCCTGTGTGAAACGGTTCATCCCACACACCATCGTCACGTTGATGGCGAATAAGCCAATTTACGCCACGAACAACACTTAAGGAGTCGGATGTACCAGCCTGCAGCAGAGCCATGATCGCCCATCCCGTTTGGGAGGCAGCACTTTCTCCCTGTCCGGCCGTCTCCAAATTTTTATACGATTCGCAGGATTCCCCCCAACCCCCATCCGAATTCTGAACGGATTCCAGCCATAACACAGATTTTTGAACCCACGGTGCTGCCATATCCACCCCAATCGCTCGAAGGCCCGATAGCACACACCATGTCCCATAAATATAATTGACCCCCCATCGCCCATACCAACTGCCATTGGATTCCTGTTCCATGCGTAAAAACTCGAGGGCAGGCCCGACTGTCTGATGTGACTGGTCATACCCCATCGCTCCTAACATTTCCAAGCACCGGCCGGTTAAATCGGCGGTGCTGGGATCTAACAGAGCCTGGTGGTCGGCAAACGGAATTTTATTGAAAATAAGCTTATTATTATCTTTATCGTACGCACCCCAGCCCCCGTCGGACCCTTGCATGGCCAATACCCAGCGAAAGCCTCGCTGAAGCACCTCATCGGAATCTGGGGATTCGGCTTGATACATCTTGGCCATTGCAGTTACCACTGCTGAGGAATCGTCTACATCCGGATACCAATCATTTTCATATTGAAAGCCCCATCCTCCTGGTTTTGCCTCTGGAGACGATACGATCCAATCACCGACTTTTCGCGATTGACAACCACGCAACCAAGCATCAGCCCGACGCAAGGATGGATGATCAAGAGCGATCCCTTGTTCAATAAGAGCATTCATCGTTAAGGCAGTATCCCACACCGGTGAATGACACGGCTGCACGTTCAGCATGATGGGTGCGGACGTGTTCCCAGAACCGGAAACAATTTCGAGGGCTTCAATTTCGCCTAAAGCTTTTTGAATTAACGGGTGGTCCGTCGAATAACCCAACGCTTTGAGCGCATAAATGGAATATGCCATGGCGGGATAAATGGCTCCAAGCCCTCCCTCACCATCCATATGCTCGAGCATCCAGCGTTCTGCTTCTTTCAACGCTTTCCTTCTCAATGTTTTAATTGGATAGAATTCATAGAGACGAAGCAGCCCATCGACCCATACGAAAAAATTTCGCCAACTGAGTAATGTGGAATCCCGATGCAAAGGCGGCACCTTCGCAAAGTCCCTAGTTTCCAAAGGTTCCAGAAAGAGTTCTTCGATACCCTGTTCTTTGGAAATAGGACAAAGAGGGCGATGAGCGCGAATAATCAAGAGCGGGATAATGACAACACGAGACCAGTAGGAGACCGCATACAGATTAAAATAAAACCATTGAGGTGCCAGAAAAATCTCCGGAGGCATACAGGGAATTCCACGCCAATCATATTGACCGAACAATGCCAACGTAATTTTGGTGAAGACATTGGCTTGAACAACCCCGCCTTTTTGCAGAACTAAATCCTTAGCCCGCTGCATCACCGGTTCATCAGATGACATCCCTGCCAACTTCAGAGCAAAATAGGCCTTCACAGTCGCACTAATATCAGCGGATCCACCAGAAAAAATTGGCCACCCTCCATCATCAAGTTGAGTATGGAGGAGATAACGAACCATTTTTCGTTCTCGTTCAGGATCAACCAATCCCAAAAACCGACGAAGCATGACGTACTCTGATGTCAACGTCGTATCCGCTTCTAATTCCTCAACCCAAAATCCCCGTTCTGGGTCCTGCTTGCCCAACAACCACTGTTCTCCTTTTTGAAGCGCGGATTCCAAAGCCTCCATATGGCCAATATGAGCACTCCGTTGTGTGGAAGTATCCGGAGACGCTAAGGGATGCGAATTATGAGAAACCAGCTTCAGAGATGGGGGCATCTTTTTCACACGTTGCTGGCGCAACTTTGGAACCACTGTCTCAAAGAAATTTCCGGTTACCCGAACGATGAACTGCTTAAGCAACTTCATAGGAGCCTATCGTTAATCCTTCATTATTATCTGGAGGTCTGGGATAAAGAATTTGTGGGAAACTACTTAATACAGAGCCAGCAACAGGGCATAGAAAAGCCCAGTCTAAACCTGGGCTTTATACCGAAACACACGTAGACTGTCAACTTATACAGCTTTTATCCTTGCGGCCTTCAAATGTATCATATCATTTTGCATCACGTCGAAAGCAACACAATGCGTTCTCGATGTTGCGTGACATCACGAGTTCCATTCCTTGTATCGAAAACAACCGGAGCATGCTCCACAATCAACTCATAATCGAAGGCCGAATGTGCCGTCAAAATTAGGGCACAGGCACCCTGCCGTAATAATTCCGGTGTGACTTGTTGAGATTTATATTGCTGTTCACCAATCATCAAGGAGGGAGTATATGGATCGACATATTGCAATTCGGCCCCTTCCTTTTGAAGCAATTCCATGACTTTGGTCGCCGGGGATTCCCGAGGATCTTCAATGTCTGCCTTGTAGGTCACTCCTAGCACAACGATGATTGAGCCTTTCAAACATTTCCCCATTTGGTTCAAGACTCGCTGAAGTTTGTTCACGACAAAATACGGCATGTTCTCGTTAATTTCTCCAGCCAATTCAATAAACCGAGTGTGCACATCATATTCCTTTGACTTCCATGCTAAATAATACGGATCTAAGGGAATGCAGTGACCGCCTACACCTGGGCCGGGATAAAACGCCATGAAGCCAAAATTCTTGGTAGCCGCCGCATCGATCACTTCATAGACATTAATGTCCATCCGCTCACATAACAATGTCAGCTCATTCACCAACGCAATATTCACCGATCGAAAAACATTCTCAAATACCTTGGCCATTTCGGCAACTCGCGGGGAGCTGAGAGGAAATACTTTAACAATGGATTGTTCGTAGAATAATTTTGAGATTTCCTGGCAGTTTTTCGTCACACCTCCAACCAACTTGAAGGTATTGTGCGTTTTAAATTCTGCGTTTCCCGGATCAACCCGCTCCGGCGAAAAAGCCACAAACAGGTCTTTGCCGACTGTAAGACCTTTCGCTGTCAACGCGGGCAAAATGACTTCTTCTGTGGTCCCGGGATAGGTCGTACTTTCCAGCACCACCAGCATATTGGGATGGGCATAATTGGCAAGATGCCCGAGCACTTTCACAATCGCAGAAATATCCGGTTCTTTATTCCGAGTCAGGGGCGTTGGCACACAAATCAGGATAATATCGCATTGCTGCAAAACCGAAAAATCGGTCGTCGCTTCCAATAGTTTTTGATCCACAACCTCTCGCAATTCATCATCGGCCACATCCAAAATGTAATTGTGGGCTTGGTTGACCATTTCAACTTTGGCTGCCACCTCATCAACCCCAAATACGTGATACCCCGTTTTGGCTTGGAGGACAGCCAATGGCAAACCCACATAGCCCAAACCTACGACTCCAATCTTTGCCGACCGATTATGAATTTTTTCTCGTATATCCACGTATTCTCTCCTCTTGAGACCCAATCCCTAGTATTTTCTTCATACTTATTCGGGATCAACTCACATCTTCTTAAGTTGTCTGCACCAATCTAATGAGAACGGTTTTCGCCCTTTATAGCGACACATCATTGGTGACATTCGTCAAGACTTTTTGATCGTCAATCGTCCAGACATCACACGTGGCATCCCCATCGATATTGCCGATCGCCACAGCCGTAAAGCCGGTGGCACTGACGACATCCAAGGTCGAGGCCGTACACCCTTGGGGTAAATTTCCTAAGCTGGCCCCTGCTAATTCATAATAGTAACGTTGCGAGGCTCCACTGATACCAAAGCCAACCGCATTAAAGTCATCAATAAATCCATTGTTTTCAGCAAAATAGGCGATTTCGGAAGTATGAAGTGCCACTAAATTGCTTTTCGCCTCAGTTTGTTTCGCTTTGGCCTGATAACGCAAAAAATTGGGGATGGCGATGGTGGCCAAAATTCCGATAATCGCGACCACGATCATGAGCTCTGTCAAACTGAACCCCTTTTGATTGTGTAATACGTATCGACTGTTCATACACTGCCCTCCTATGGAAGGATGACCTCCCATTATATATGGTTGGCTTACGTTCACTCTTCGGTCATCATACACCCGGCATTTTCAAGAAACCAGGGGATTATTCCACAATTGTTTGTTAATGAGATTCCATTAACGTCCATGAACGTACCGTAAGTTTCATGAACCTCAACTAACCATCTTACCAATAACACAACCAATGAAAATGGCTCTCATACATAAAATTCATTTCTTCTGATCGCCAAAAGATGGACAAATCTTAAGGAACACCCCCATCAAAACGATTTGATGGTTATTCAGTTTGTGAACAGAGCAACAG
>QIDY01000064.1 GCA_003228495.1 Nitrospirota bacterium | reverse complement strand
ACATAATGAAAATACCGCTGTAACAATTGAGGTGTGATCCAGTTGGCTTCCTGGGCCACGCCAGAAGACCGAGCAGCCAACCATCGTGATCGTGCCTCCAGCACAAATTCTTTGATCCCATCAATCGAGAGATGGCTGTCAGACCGTGCCTCATTTCGTCGACTTTCATAGAGTTGGGTGACAAAGGGTAACTCACATAACAGGAAATAGAGCGAGGCGGGATCCACGTTCCACCAGGCCGGTCGTTCCATTGGCTCCTCGGGAGCCATATAGGGCATTCGATCTTGATAGGCTTGGCGAACCCATGGCCAATCCATGAGTGGGCACAGGCACACAATGTTCCGATACTCTAATTCCAATTCATGAAGGCGGAAGGCCATCCATGAAATGCGTGCCTGGCGTTGACTCTCTGCCTCGGGCGAAGGCAAGAAGGGGATGGTGGCAGCAGAAAACATTGCAAGGGATACTGACTTGAGCACATATGGATCAGGCCCCACCCAAGGTGTTGGTTGAAAACGAACCACTTCACGATCGACATAGGCACGTGGAATGCCTTCTCCCAAAGCGACACGGATTCCCATGATTACCGGTTGGCACGGATCAATCGGCACATATGAACAACATGACACCTCATCCTCATTTTGTTCGAGACATACCACAAGGCTCACTCCCGGCAGGGCGGCCACGCCTTCTTCGACCAACCCTTCGACAGACGGCGGAAGGGGGATCGCGACACAATCCACCTCGCGCGAAATCATAAGGTCCCGAACGGTCTGCGCCATATCCCCACTTCCATGGACGATTGGCAAGACATGAATGTTGGGAGAGAGGGAAAAAATCGTATCGGGCTGCGAGAAAGCGGAAGGCATAAGATAATTGAATTAGAGCGTGGGTGGGGGCATTCTTGTCAAAGCGGGATGGGATGCTTGAGGGAACCGATGATGGCAATCTAATGGTCAGGATGAAGTGGCGAATCTTCCTCGAAAAAGAAATCGCCTAATCCTTTTGGCAAACTTTGTTCTCCTAAGGCATGGGAACGGCGTTTGGCCAATCCATCCAAATTCAAGGCCTCCTCGCCTAAGACTTTAATTAAGGCCTCTCGCCACGCTACATCCCGAGCCAGGGGATGCCGGGGATCGTGGGCCATCCGTTTAATGGCATATTGCACCATATGAATGCCATCTCGAACTGAAAACGACAGATCGAGCTGATGAGCTTTTTGAAGAAAGTCAACGGTGAGATTAAGAAGGTCCGCAGGCGCAAACGGCAAATGGTATTGCAATATCGCCAATTCATGATCTTTGGACGGAAATTCAACTTTTAAAGTAGGTTGCAAACGAGACAAAATATAGTCCGGGACTTCATAGGTTGACGCATCCTCATTCATGGTTACACAACAACGAAAGGCTTCATGGGCAGAAATTTGAATCCCCGCAACCACCGATTCGACCAATCGTCGATGATCAAGCAATGAAGCGAGAGAAGCCCAACTCTTTTCATTCATCCGATTGCCTTCATCAAGGAGACAAACATTACCCGTGAGCATGGCCGTCACAAGCGGCGAAGCTTGATAAATAATCTTCCCACTTTCTGCAATGACCGGTGAGACTAATAAGTCTTCCGGACGCGTATCTGCGGTACATTGGTAAATATACAGGACTTGCTTTCGTTCCAGTGCGGCAGCCATTGCCAATGTGGTCTTTCCTACACCGGGGTGACCTACAATACGCGGCGACAGTGGAGAATCTTTTTCATCGACCACAAACCAACAAGCCAGGAGTTGCTGCAAAATTTCATGGTCTCCGATCCATTGTTGTTGAAGCGTGATGGAGCGGGCCAGGCGAAGAGACACTCGGCCAATTTGGAACGTTTCTGGATTTGTAGGAGGTGTGGCATCTCTCGACATGTCGGTAGGCAAACTATCACAGCAATTTTTCAAGGGTCAATGAATGAATATGGAAATGTGGGTGTTCCATAATTCCGCCGGAATCGCTAGGCAGTGTGTTTGACATTACCCGGATTCCGAATTATGGTGTAAGGGAAGAAAACAGGATGCCTTCTGCATCTGCCCTTTCGTTCTGGACTTGGTTCCAGCAGGAGGGATGCAAATGAAACTCAATGGAGGAGGAATGCGCAACATGACGCAACCAACGTTCGGGGGAACTCAGGTAGATCCCCACCCATCAGCATGGTTTCCCTACCTGAAAGTGATGGCAGGCATGCTCGTGTGTGGCGGGCTGTTGACGGGGTGTGTGAGTACGGAAAAATATGAGGCAGAGAAAGCTCGGGCCTTAAACTTCCAACGGCTCTTGGCCCAGGAAGAAAAACGAACGGGCGAACTCAATGTCAAGTATCAAGATACCCAACGCAAAATTGAATCCTTCGAATCTCAAAATCGCGATTTGGATGCGGAATTAGAGGCTCTGCGAGATCAACTCAACCGGTCTCATGACGAACTCTCTCGAGTGCGTGATGCAGACGGCCTGGGGGGAAAGGATGATCTCAAACTGTCCGAACCTTCTATAGCAGAGTTTGGATTGGATGATCTGGATTTCAAGGATTCTGATCTAGCCAGCCTGGAATCCGATTTGAGCATGGATAATTCTGACATTTCCTTAGATTCCAGTATGATGGCCCTGGGCGGTGACGGTCCCCATACGGTCACAAAAGGTGAAACCCTCTACCGCCTTTCAAAGCAATATGGCGTGAGTGTCGAGGATTTGAAAACCTGGAATAATTTGGTGGACAACACCATTCACGTAGGCCAACAGCTCGTCGTCAGTAACCCGTAATTTCTAGTCGAGTTTCTTCATCCGTAAAAGGCTAGAGCCCTTGGGAATCTTTCCCTCAGGGTTCTAGCCTTTTCTGTATTGCCATCCTTCAACCTAGAAACCGCAGTTGGATCACGAAAGTCTGCATTAGCTCTTCACGCACCTAGGAAATTCAAAAAATCTCTCATCACCCAGAAGGTGACCACAAGTTTTTTGAATTCCCTATGCACGTAAATATCTTACACAGCTTTTTCGCGCCCAACTGCCGTCTCTAGGTTCACCACCCTCACATTCGTTGACACCCCATAGGGTGTATGCTACCGTCAAAATCATGAAAAGTTCTTATTATTCAGTGGGTTTTGACGAATTTTGCTCCTTAGCCGACCAGGGAAATTTAGTCCCTATCTTCCGAGAAATCCTGGCGGATTTTGATACGCCGGTCTCTGCTTTTTCGAAGATCAATACCGGTTCTCATTCCTTTTTATTTGAAAGTATTGAAGGAGGAGAAAATTGGGCACGATATTCATTTTTGGGTAGCCACCCATCTGTTGTATTTTGGGAACACCAGGGAGAAGTCATCACTCAAAATGGTCGGAAACAAACTAGAGTTCCGTTGAAAGCTAACCCGTTAGATCACATTCAGGAAGCGATGGCAACCTATCGACCCGTTTCGGTCCCGGGATTACCCCGATTTGTAGGAGGAGCGGTCGGATTCCTAGGTTATGATGTCGTTCGCTCCTTTGAGCCGATTCCGCCCTATCCGAAGGCCGAGCTTAATATCCCTCTCTTTGCATTTTGTATCACTGACACTCTTCTTATTTTTGACAATGTGGCTCATACCATCAAAGTCCTCGCGAATGCCCATATTGTGTCGACAAAAAAAGGGGAGCTTCGGCGCACGTATCTAAAGGCCATCCAGAAAATTGAATCCATCGTTGGCAAGTTACATAAATCTCGACGTAAATCTTCCTCAAGCAAACGACGAGCACCTCTTAAGTTCCAATCGAATATGACTTCACCAGAATTTGAAAAAATGGTGCTTCGAACAAAAGAATATATTCAGGCGGGCGATATCATTCAAGGAGTGATGTCCCAACGGTGGGAGACGAGGATTCGAACGAATCCCCTAGAAATTTATCGGGCCTTACGAGTCATCAATCCTTCACCCTATATGTTTTATCTACGAATCGCAGGCACCGAGCTGATTGGGGCGTCACCTGAAATTTTGGTTCGCTGTGAAGAAGGCAAGATTGTAGTTCGACCCATTGCGGGGACTCGGCCACGTGGACACACAACCGAAGAAGATAAAAAAATGGAAGCCGATCTTCTTGCCGATCAAAAGGAACTGGCCGAACATGTCATGCTTGTCGACTTAGGGAGAAACGATGTCGGCCGGGTGGCAAAAACCGGTACGGTAAATGTTGAACGATTTATGACGATTGAACGTTATTCGCATGTGATGCATATTGTCTCGCAAGTCACCGGTGAATTAGATCCCAAGTATTCTGCGTACGATGTGATGAAAGCTTGCTTCCCGGCAGGTACGTTGTCCGGTGCGCCAAAAATTCGAGCTATGCAAATTATTGAAGAATTAGAACCCACTCGTCGTGGGCCTTATGGTGGTGCTGTAGGATATTTCAGCTTTTCGGGGAACATGGATACCTGTATCAATATCCGAACCGTTGTTGCCCAAGGACAGAAAGCTTATATTCAAGCCGGAGCTGGAATTGTGGCCGACTCAGATCCGACACGAGAATACGAAGAAACGCAAAACAAAGCCGGTGCCATGATGCGGGCCCTCGAAATGGCCGAACGAGGATTAGAGTGAACCATTGAGGAGTAAGGAGAGATGAATAGCCCTTGCCCGAA
>QIDY01000339.1 GCA_003228495.1 Nitrospirota bacterium | reverse complement strand
TCTTTTCTCCACATAACCTATTCAAAATTCCTCTTTTAACACTCCTCTCCATTTAATCCGATAGCTACCATTCACGCGAATGTCCTACATCAACAGTCTCTACTAGTTTGTTAGATTCATACATTGCGGAGTCTCCAGAGTCAGCCATAACATAATTGATTCCGTATAACCGTTTTGATTCCTCCTCTAGATCCGCACTCACCATCGTTCGAATCAATTCTTGGAAAGACATTCGCGGTTGCCAGCCCAATTGCGCTTTAGCTTTCTGACTATCCCCAACTAATAAGTCTACTTCTGCAGGTCGATAATACCGCAGGTCTATTTTCACATATTCTTTCCAATCCAAATCGACCGCACCAAATGCCACATTTAATAAATCTTTCACGGAATAATGAGTTCCCGTCGCAATGACATAATCTCTTGCCTCATTTTGTTGAAGCATCAACCACATGGCTTCGACATAATCCCCTGCAAAACCCCAATCCCGTCTGGCTTCTAAATTCCCCAAAAATAATTCCTTTTGGATGCCAAGTTTGATTCGGGCGGCCGCTTTAGTAATTTTTCTTGAAACAAACGTTTCCCCACGCCGAGGCGATTCATGGTTAAACAGAATTCCATTACATGCAAACAGGTTATAGGCTTCACGATAATTTACTGTTATCCAATATGCGTAAACCTTGGCCACGCCATAGGGGCTCCGCGGATGAAACGGAGTCTGTTCATTTTGGGGAATGGCTTGGACCTTTCCAAACATCTCACTTGAAGATGCTTGATAAAACTTAGGCTGGATTCCGGAATCTCGGATGCCTTCGAGTAATCGAAGAGACCCAATACCGGTAATTTCGGCTGTATATTCTGGGATATCAAAACTCACTCGCACATGACTTTGCGCACCAAGATTATAGATCTCATCAGGTTGAACAGAACTTAAGATTTTATTCAGAGAACTTGCGTCATTGAGGTCTCCGTATACCAGTTGCAGCCGAGGATTAGGATGATGGGGATCTTGATATAAATGATCGATACGTCCAGTGTTAAAGGAACTCGAACGCCGCATTAATCCAAAAACTTTGTACCCCTTCCCTAATAAAAATTCGGCCAAATATGATCCGTCTTGTCCAGTGATTCCAGTTATTAGTGCAACCCGATCCGAAAAGGACTCGGTTTGACCGATATTTTTCCTACGTTTCATCATGTTTCTTTGTCTCTCACTTTTAGGAATAGACCTATATATCTACAAATGCTATGCCACTCTTTATTTCCCTCAAATTTGGACTTCGGATTTCATCTTCCCTTTCTAATACCAAAGAAGTTCAAATATCCCCCATTCGGCAGACCTCTACGATAACTGCCTATCGGCTATTTTTACCTAATCTTCCTTTTGGGGGAATTTATTTTTTAAAGGGAAAGATCTGTACTCAATACAGAGCTCCCTTGGACAGCACACTCAAAAAATTGCCCAGGCACCTTCTTCTCGTACCATTCAATGGTTTTCCTAAGACCATCCTCTAATGAAACAACTGGGGAAAAACCTAAATTCTCTTCCATTTTGCTAATATTTAAAGATCGCCTTGGTTGCCCATCAGGCATCTCAGAATTCCAATCTACCTTGCCCTTAAACTTGGTTAAACGTTGAATGATCTCAAGCAAGTCCTTAATCCGTATTTCCTGCCCATTCCCAAGATTTAATGGTTTTGATTCCGCGTATCGTTCGGAAGCCAAGATAATGGCTTTGGCCGCATCCGTCACGTAGAGAAATTCTCTACTAGCTTCACCCGTTCCCCAAAGCAGTATACGTTCCTGGCCTGTTCTCCGAGCCTGTATACATTTTTGAATCAATGCTGGTATGACATGGGAAGACTGTTCATTGAAATTATCCCTTGGGCCAAATAAATTCGCTGGGAGGAGAAAAATTGAATTAAAATTATATTGAGTCCGGTAGGCTTGGGATTGCACCGCCAACATTTTCTTGGCTAGCCCATAGGGCGCATTCGTTTCTTCTGGATACCCATTCCACAGATCTTCTTCGCGAAATGGAACGGGCGTAAATTTTGGATAAGCACACACGGTTCCCATTGCAATAAATTTTTCAATGTGACATTGCCGTCCCACTTCCATCATTTGAGTACCCATCATCAAATTTTCATAGAAAAATGACCCAGGATTCTGCATATTCGCGCCAATACCCCCCACACTTGCAGCTAAATGAATGACGATATCTGGTCGAGCATCATCATAAAGACGATAAACATCCTTCATGTGGACAAGATCATATTGGGTTTTTCTTGGGACTACGATTTCCAGGCAATTCTCTTCTTCTAGTAAATCAACTACATGGGAGCCTAGGAATCCTCCCCCTCCAGTCACAACCACTCGTTTATTGTTCCAAAAGGTCATGGACTGCCCCTAATCTTCCATTGGTTGCATATGGCTATGAAACGCACTCGCTTCCAAGCACAATAGATTATTATTCCAATTAGAGAATTCTGGCACCTCGGCAAAAATTTCCCGATTACATATTTTTCCCCTCCATCTTACAGGCAATCAATATACATGCCACAAATCGTAGTAGCGGATTCCCTTATGAAGAGGAGAAGGAATTCGACCTTTACTCTTAAACCTAGAAACGGCCGTTGAGCACGAAAAAGCTGTAGAAGATATTTACGTGCATAGGGAATTCACAAAACTCGTGATCACCTTTTTGGTGATGAGAGATTTTTTGAATTTCCTAGGTACGTGAAGAGCGTATGCAGACTTTCGTGCTCCAACTGCCGTTTCTAGTTTAAAAGGCGAATTACCTTTACTATGAAGACTTTAGAGGAGTTATGTGACGACGAGATAGGACTTTTAGCTGAGAAGGATCAGATGACAATGCGTTGAGGTTTTCTTTACGGACAGCTTCGTAGAGTTCTTCGCGAAGAACGCGCATGGTGGACGGGCATTCAATGCCGAGACGAACTTGCCCGCCCTTGATTTGTACAAGGACGATTCGAATATCTTCGCCGAGACGTATGGCTTCATCTTTTTTTCTGGTGAGTATGAGCATGCTGCCTTCCTTGGCCGAGGGGTTGTAAGCGCTTGCTGGGATTATGTCATCAGCACTATTAAACCGATGCTGTTTCGTTCACAATAGCCGCTTCTGGATGAACCGCTTCGTTTTCCGACAGTAAAGGGAAACGCAAAGGAATGGATTCATGCAAGATCAGTTGTTTGCCTTTCCGTGTTCGTAAGTTCACGACAAGGGGAGCACGAAAATTGGCCGTAGCTTGTTCCGGTTGCCCTGAAGGAATGGTTATCACCGCCATAATCAGAACAGGATCCGTTTGAGTAATCTCTAATTCTGCTAATCCTTCATCGGAAACTTCGACGTGAAATTCTGAATTGAGTAAATGAACATCAATGATGACGAAGGCTAAATCTGGTTCCTTGATGGCTTGAAACCATTGATAGTGACAATCTTCCGCCACGTCCAGAACCACAAATTGCCGGACAGCCGGGAACCCTACCAATCCAGAGGGAAACGTCAACAAGGTTTCTTCCGACACTTCAAGCTCACCAAATCGACTCGTTTGAATCGTCATCATGTCAAGTTCTCCTAGAGGTTCTGAATTTTCCCACATGCCCTCGTTTAACAACGCAACCTGGCTTTGGATTACATCTGGCTTCCGGAAAGACAGATTTCTGTCGAGCCATGGTGTTTCAGCGCATCCGCACATATACGAGCAATTGCATCTAAATCATACGGTTTCTGAATAAAACCCATCACCCCTTGATCCAGCAATTCTTGCACCGCGTGATTCCGATCATACCCCGTACACAACAGAATCTTACTTTCCGGACAAACGCGCCGTAATTCGGCAAAACACTCTGACCCGCTCATATCCGGCATCACCATATCTAATAACACCAAATCCACATGATGCGTGCATTCTTGGTAAAAGGTCACCGCCTCTCGCCCATCCAAACAAATGGTAGTGGTATACCCTAAAAATTCAAGAATAGCTTGAGCCGCCTCTGCCACCTCTTTTTCATCGTCAATGATCAACACATGGCCAGTTCCTTTAGAAGGCCTCGCCATCTGCTCTTCCTTTGTCTGAGAATCCTCACAAAGGACAGAAGGAAGGTACACCCGCATGGTCGTTCCCACACCAAGGGTACTCGTTACGCCGATATACCCATGGTGATTTTTGACAATGCCATACGCCATTGCCAGCCCCATTCCCGATCCCTGACCTTGTTCTTTCGTCGAAAAAAATGGCTCGAATATATGCGCCTGAACATCTTGTGAAATTCCATCGCCCGTATCGGCCACTCGTATAACCACATATTCGCCTGCCTCAAGTCCAGGAATATGGGAGGCCTGTGCGGGGGAAACCGTTTCATTGCTGGTTTGAAAAACGATTTCACCTTTATCAGGCATGGCATCCGACGCATTTACCGCTAAATTCATAAGCACCTGATACAGCTGGTTGGGATCGCCCACGACCCATGATTCCTCAGCTAAGAGATCCTCTTGCAACGTAATCGTCTTCTCAACCGTCCTTCCCAGCAGTCCTATCACCTCTTGAATCACGCTATGAATGTCGACAGGAACATGATGATGTTTCCCCTGTCGAGCAAAGCCTAAAAGTTGGGAGGTTAACTCCT
>QIDY01000031.1 GCA_003228495.1 Nitrospirota bacterium | reverse complement strand
GAAATTAATACATTCTGACAAAGTGCTCAGGAAACAATGTGACGAAGTGGTAATTCAAGAGTAAAGTCTGCCCTGTGGCTTTTGGCGGTTTTGGCGATAATTTTCACTACATTATACCATTGCTGTTTTCCTTTCAAACAATTGAGTTAGATCTCACTTGTTCGTGGGTATTTCAAAAGCGTGAAAAATGGGAGTACGAAAATTTAGGTAACTCGGCTTATCTTTAATCATCTCAAAAAAGTTAGGGAACTCTTGGATATTCACATTGTGGGGCATATGCTTGAGTTCTACAATATGCTTGGAGGACTAAATCACTTACCTCTTGAAGCCCATAAAGCGCAACATGCCTCATAACACGACCAAGCCCTTTTCGAAGGGCTTGGTCAAAGGCTCTATGACTTAGAGGTGGAAATGACTTTAAGGATTTCTTTTTGATTTAAGTCAATTGGCTCTCAAAGGTTTGGCACAAAAAAATGGTTCCTCATTTGGCTTGCCAAAAGATGGGAATTTCGATAAGACAACGAAGAAATTGGAGGAAGTAAATGAAGCGTATGATGGTTTTTCCTTTTGTCTGTGGCTTGGCTCTTGTTGTGATAGTTGGCGTGGGGTCGCAAAACGTTTTGCTAGCGAAGGAAGAAATCGTGCGTCTTCAGGAAGGTCTGGGGAAACATCATTTTCGGATTTCCACCCATGTTCCGATGGCCCAGCGATATTTCGATCAGGGAATGATTTTGATGTATGGGTTTAATCATGCGGAGGCGGCTCGATCATTCCGGTATGCGCAGAAACTTGATCCCGCCTGTGGCATGTGTTTTTGGGGAGAGGGGTTAGTCCTTGGCCCGAATATTAACGCGCCTATGGAGGATTCGGCTGTACCTCAAGCCTTTGCTGCGGTGCAACGTGTTTTGGTATTGCGAGAAAACGCGACTGGGAAAGAACGTGTGCTCCTTCAGGCTGTGGCGAAGCGCTATGCTAAAGAGGTATCAGCAGATCGATCGATTTTTGATTTCCTAGGTACGTGAAGAGCTTATGCAGACTTTCGTGATCCAACTGTGGTTTCTAGGTTGAAAGTCCTTCCTGGTGTTTTCTCTCTTTTCTCTCTCCGTTTATTCAAGTTTCTAGGCTGAACATCCGAAATAGTTCCACAAGGGCCTTGTTGCCATGGCCTGCATTGGATATCCAAATGATTATCCGTTTTGATCGATACTATTTTCCGGGAAACTTTTTATGAATCCTCAACTGTCTAGATGGAGTCTTTCTTGAGTCGTCGCTCGATTGGAATTCCCTGTTCGACTATGGCAAATGGTAGCAATGGTGGGGGATTGACCCGCCTGGAAGCCATTGCGGAGAGACGATCAATTCCTGGCGTCATGTTATTTGCCGGGACGGGCGAAGTTCTCTTTATGAATGCCGAAGCCGAAGTGTTGAGCCGGCAGATTATGGCAGCACGGTATGAGGCTGGAGCACAGGAAGTGTTGCCGACCGAAATTCTAGATTTGTGCGTCTCTCTTCGCAATTTATTAGAAAATGAAGATCAAGAGAACTCTGAAGGGCAACATGAATTGCGGCGGGTAGCAGGCGATTTGCCGACTCCCGTCTTGTTGAGGGGATTTCCGTTGGCGCCTCATTCACCAGACGATGATGCCTGTATGTTAGTTCTTATGGAAAAAATCGGTCGGGAGCGACGTATTGTTTCTGATCAAGCCAAAGATCAGTTCCGGTTGACCGACCGGGAAGTGGAAATTGTGAAATACATCAGTGAAGGTTGGACCAATAAAGAAATTGCCCATCATTTGGAAATCAGTGAACATACTGTGAAAGAGCATGTACGGCATTTATTGAAGAAGACCAAAAGCACGACCCGAACAGGCATTCTTGCCCAAATCTTTCAAGATACGTAAATCCTTCCCGCATCCTAACCAATCTCGTTCTTTCGGTTCCCTTGATTGTTGTTGTTCTTGATTATCAAAGTCATCCCGTGGATAATCCCTGCCATGTCTTTGTATATGGGGCCATGGCCTTTCGGCCTGTTCTTTGGGATGACTGCTCCGACTCTGCAAGAGACCATTCACCTTGATGAAGCTGGTTTGGTGCAGGCTCTTCAACGTGGCGATGAAGCGGTGTTCTCTGCGGTTATGGACTGGTATGCTGGATCTTTGCTCCGATTAGCGATGGCCTATGTTCCCAGCCGGGCAGTGGCGGAAGAAGTGGTGCAGGAAACCTGGATGGGGGTGTTGGAAGGTCTCGGTCGATTTGAGGGTCGCTCGTCGTTTAAAACCTGGTTGTTCAGAATTTTAACGAATCGAGCCAAGACTCGCGGCACACGGGAGCGTCGCTATGAGCCGTTAGGATTAGCTGGTCAGGATTCCGATGGCGAAGAAGGCCCTTCACTCGAAGACTCGCTATTTGTCACGGAAGGTTCGGGAAAAGGGCATTGGATCGATCCCCCACAAGGTTGGGAGCCGGATACGCCGGAACGGGCTTTGTTGTCAAAGGAATGCCGTACCGCGATTGAAGAGGCGATTCAAGGCCTGCCTGGCAATCAGCGTCAGGTCATCACCTTGCGAGATGTCGAAGGCGCGAGTTCTGAGGAGATTTGTAACATCCTTGATATTAGCGAGACCAACCAACGTGTACTCTTACACCGGGCCCGCACAAAGGTGCGCCATGTATTAGAACCGTATGTGCGTGGAGGCAATATGTAGCTACAATGGATAGGAATTTTAAACAACAACTCATGGCCTATATGGCCGGCAATTTCACCTGCAAGGAAATTGCTGGATTGGTAACCGATTACTTGGAAGGCTCGTTGACGGTCCCCAAGCGTCTTCGTTTTCAGATGCATCTGGGTCTGTGCTTTGCCTGCCGAAACTACTTGAGTCAAATGAAATATACCGTGACCACGTTGCGCCAACTGCCTTCCGAGCCTATTCCGCCCCAAATAAAATCGGAATTGCTTCGACGTTTTCAGGCCTGGAAAAAAGGACAATCCTCATAGATCTCTCCGTCGGACTCTCAATAACTTTCTTCTAAATCCAGAGCTTTGGACTAGGAGCCTGTCCAAGATAAGACTGATCTACTACGAATGTGCTGGATTTGGCCAAATGTTTCGATCCTTTTCGTTCAATAGTCCCACTATTCGCCTCAAACGATCGAAACATTTGACTCAAGCCAGCCCATCCTCGCGACGATCGCTTATCTCGGACAGGCTCCTGACAATTTGGCTGTCGTTTTTTTGTCATAGGCATGTAACAAAGGAGTGTGTAATGGCGCTGAAAGAGTCCACTATGCTTGCGTTAGGGACACCGATGCCAGATTTCGCGTTGCCGGACGTTCGCTCACAAGAGATTATTAGGCCTATGATTTTTCAAGATAAGGCCGGGTTGCTGGTGATGTTCATTTGCCGACATTGTCCCTATGTCGTGCATGTGCAAGAAGAACTCACCAAGTTGGGACGGGAGTACCAAGATAAGGACCTTGGTATTCTGGCGGTTAGTAGCAATGATGCCGCAGGCTATCCTGCCGATGCTCCGCCACGGCTTCGGGAAATGGCGGAGCAATTAGATTGGCAATTTCCCTATTGTTATGACGAAACACAAAGTGTTGCCAAAGCATTTACAGCAGCTTGTACGCCAGACTTTTTTGTGTTTGATCGTCAAAGATGTTTGGTTTATCGTGGGCAATTGGATGGGAGTCGACCAGGTAATGGACAGCCGGTAACTGGTCAGGATTTACGTGCGGCTCTTAATGCGGTATTGGCGGGGAAGCCTGTTAATAGTCAGCAACGACCAAGCGCGGGGTGCAATATCAAATGGAAACCGGGAAATGAACCGGAATATTAGGAAGAAGGGAGAAGGATAAAGAAGGCGAATTCAAGGAAGATGACCATTAAAGATTCGAAAGTTTTTTGCTGGTTTGGCTTTCCCGGTTCTCACTTCTCCCTTTTCACTTCTTTTTAAACACAATATTCCCGAAGTAAGCGATGGCGCTTTCTTTTGTATTATCCGTATCTGTCATGATAGCCACGCCTGAAATTTTTGGCGGATCTTCTCCGAAGGCATTTTTATAATCTTTAAAAACATTTCGTTCTTCTGTGATCCATTCGTTCAGTCGAGTTTCTCCGCTTTCAATCACGATCATTATGACCCGGTCGGTGTAGGGGTTGGGAGCCATTGTGCCGATGGGACTTTTGCTCTCCCAGATATAATTAATAGCGCCAATTGGTGGATACTGTCCGTAAAGGAATTTGGCGGTTTCATATTTGGCTTTTTCAAAAAAGTCAACTTTGCTGCCGTCATATTCAAACGTAATGTATAGACGAGCAGGGTAGTCGTCTCCGGATTTTTGTGTGACGTCCCCATTCTTTAACACATTTTCCACTTTCCAGCGCCACTTCACGATGGGATATTCTTTAGGGTCAATAGTGATTTCTCGGGTAATACCTGAAGATGATTGATGGCTGGTGGCTTTGACGACCACTTGGTCCCCATCCTTGACCAGTACATATTGCGTATGGACCGGAATTTTTTCAAAGGTCAGTGGTTTCCAATCTTGAGGAAATGTTGTGCCGGGTTGGGCCTCGGAAAATGCCCCAACAAGCAATTGGTTATTAGATTCTGCTAGGGCAACAGGCGAGCTGGAGAGAATAAGAACTACCCCAATCACTATGGAAAGAAATTTCTGTAGCTTGTTTGTCTGAACCATAGTTT
>QIDY01000194.1 GCA_003228495.1 Nitrospirota bacterium | reverse complement strand
TCAAGCGATTTACGACCGGAGCCATGTCGTTCGGAGCGATCAGCCAAGAAGCTCACGAAACCTTGGCCATTGCCATGAATCGGCTAGGGGCTAAAAGTAACACGGGGGAAGGTGGTGAGGATCCTGAACGATTTATTCCATTACCCAACGGCGATTCCAGGAATTCCTATATAAAGCAGGTGGCGTCGGGTCGCTTTGGGGTCACAGCGCATTACCTGGTGAATGCCAAGGAATTACAAATTAAGATGGCTCAGGGTGCGAAGCCCGGGGAAGGTGGACAGTTGCCTGGTCACAAAGTCGATGAGGGTATTGCCAAACTTCGGTACTCCACACCGGGCGTGCAACTCATTTCGCCACCGCCGCATCATGATATTTACTCCATTGAGGATTTGGCGCAGTTGATTTTTGACTTGAAAAATTCCAATCCGGAAGCCGCTGTCTCGGTCAAATTGGTTTCCGAAGTGGGAGTGGGCACGGTGGCTGCCGGGGTTTCCAAAGCTCATGCCGATAAAGTATTGATTAGCGGGGATTCCGGAGGAACGGGGGCGTCTCCGCTTTCTTCCATCAAATATGCGGGAATTCCTTGGGAACTAGGGTTGGCGGAAACCCATCAAACGCTGGTGTTGAATGATTTACGTGGCCGCATTCGGGTGGAGACGGATGGTCAACTGAAAACGGGTCGTGATGTGGTGATCGCGACGCTTCTGGGAGCCGAAGAGTTTGGATTTTCGACGGCACCCTTGATCGTGGAAGGGTGCATCATGATGCGTAAGTGTCATTTGAACACTTGTCCGGTGGGCGTCGCCACACAAGATCCTGAATTGCGAAAACGGTTTGCAGGGAAGCCGGAACATGTCGTGAACTTTTTCCTTTTCGTGGCGGAAGAGATTCGTGCTTTGATGGCCAAATTAGGATTCCGCACGATGAGAGAGATGATTGGCCGGGTGGACAAGCTCAAAGTTCAAAAAGCTGTGGACCACTGGAAAGCCAAAGGGCTGGATTTGTCGCTCTTGTTGACGAAGCCGGAAGTAGGTCCAGAGGTGGCGACATCCTGCGTGCAAGCGCAAGATCACGGCCTCGCAGAGATCTTGGATAATCAATTAGTAGAGCTTTGTCAGCCGGCGATTGAACGGGGGGAACCTGTTTCTTTGGAATTTCCCATTCGCAATCTCAATCGTACCACGGGCACCGTCTTGTCCAGCCACATTGCCAGGCGATACGGACCCGAGGGGTTGCCACCTGATACCATTCGCATGAAATTTTCCGGCTCGGCCGGGCAATCCTTTGGGGCATTTTTGTCGAAGGGAATTACGCTGACCCTTGAAGGCGAATCCAATGACTATTTGGGCAAGGGGCTGTCCGGCGGGAAAATCATTGTCGTGCCGCCGCCAAACGTGACCTATTCCCCTGAGGAAACGATTCTTATTGGCAATACGGCGCTCTATGGGGCAACGGGCGGGGAGGGTTACTTTTATGGCATGGCTGGAGAGCGCTTTGCCGTCCGCAATAGTGGGGCCCGAGTGGTTATAGATGGTACTGGAGATCACGGGTGTGAATATATGACGGGCGGGGTTGTGGTGGTTCTGGGCAAAACCGGTCGAAATTTTGCGGCGGGGATGTCAGGTGGTGAGGCGTATGTGTTGGATGAAGAGGAACAATTCCCCGCGCGGTGCAATATGGGTATGGTAGAACTGGAAGGAGTTGTAGCGCCGGAAGATATTCACACGCTTCGCACGATGATTGAGGCCCATTCCCAATATACCAAGAGTGCTAGTGCCAAGCGGGTGTTGGATGCTTGGGATACCATGTTGCCGAAATTTGTCAAAGTCATGCCCAGTGATTACAAACGGATACTTCAACAGCGGAAGGTGGCCTTGGCCAAAGAACATGCCCAACGCGAACGCGAGGTAGCGAGCCGTGGCTGATCCCCTTGGGTTTGTGAAATATGTTCGCGAAGGACCGCAGCGACGGCCTGTGGAGCTGCGTGTCAAGGACTATAAGGAACTCTATAATCCTTTTGAAGATGACAAGCTCCAAGTCCAGGGAGCTCGATGCATGGATTGCGGGGTCCCTTTTTGTCAGAGTTCGACTGGGTGTCCGGTGGTGAACTTGATTCCGGAATGGAATGATTTAGTCCATCGTGGCCGCTGGAAAGATGCTCTCAAGGCCTTGCATACGACGAACAATTTTCCTGAATTTACGGGCCGTCTCTGCCCTGCACCCTGCGAGTCAGCCTGTGTCCTAGGGATCAATAGCGATCCGGTTTCGATTCGGGTCATTGAATGGAATATTATCGACAAAGGCTTTGAAGAAGGCTGGGTTGAACCGGTATTGCCGGTTGTGTCGACCGGAAAATCCGTTGCCATTGTGGGCTCCGGTCCCGCCGGATTAGCTGCGGCGCAACAATTGGTTCGTGCCGGGCACCAGGTGACGGTGTTCGAAAAAGCCGACCGAATCGGGGGACTTCTCCGATATGGCATTCCGGATTTCAAAATGGAAAAGTGGGTATTAGACCGACGATTGGAGCAGATGCGCAAAGAGGGCGTGACGTTTGAAACCAGTGTCTGTGTGGGAGTCGATACGAATTTGGAGAAGCTTCGGCAAGATTTTGATGCCGTGCTTTTAGCCATGGGTGCAGAACGGGCTCGAGAGCTTCCGGTTCCCGGTCGAGATCTCAAGGGCATCCATCGGGCCATGGATTATCTCACGCAACAAAATAAGCGAGTGGCTGGGGACACCATACAAGGCGAAGAAATCTCTGCCAAAGGGAAACGTGTGGTGGTAATTGGGGGAGGCGATACCGGTTCTGATTGTTTGGGGACCGCTCATCGTCAAGGTTGTGTGGAAGTGCATCAATTTGAATTGCTGCCTGAACCTCCACCGACCAGATCTGTTTCTACGCCCTGGCCATTGTGGCCGATGAGATTGCGGACATCGCATGCCCATGAAGAAGGGTGTGACCGTGAATGGAGTATTTCTACGACAAAATTTTCCGGTGATAAGGGACATGTCAAAAAGCTGCATACGAACCGGGTGGTATTTGAAGAAGGAAAGATCGTTCCGGTTCCAGGATCGGAAATGGAGTTGCATGCCGATCTGGTGCTGTTGGCGATGGGCTTTGTGGGCCCGGTCAAAAACGGCCTCTTGGAGTCTCTAGGCTTGGAGTACGATAACCGGGGAAATGTGGCAGTCGACGAACACTTTATGACCAATGTGGATGGAGTATTTGCCTCGGGTGATACCAAGCGCGGGGCGTCCCTCATTGTCTGGGCGATTGCGGAAGGCCGGAATGCCGCACAGGGTGTTCATCGGTATTTGCAAGCCGGGCAATCCCTTCGGACTCACTGAGTCCGTCTTTTCTGCATAAGTGAGGTCTTCTACGGACCTCCTCTCTCCTATAATTTTTTTGAATTATTCAACGAACCTGGTTGGGGAGAATCTAGAAGTTCCTTGCGTGGGCGGCACTTCCTCTGACCAGAGTTTGGTGGATTTCTTGAATGAGGCGCAATTCAATGTCGGTAAGTTCCGCTTGTGGGGCGGAATAGATATTCCCGTTCCTGGAAAGTTTTTCAAATTCCGCCCGCACCCACAGGGTTGTGTGGTCGGCAGGTCCTTTCTCGATCACGGCTATGTATTGATTGCGGAAGCCGGACAATTCCAGGGATGGGGGAAGAGAGGTCTTTCGATCCGTGATATACACGGCTCTTTGGTCTGTTTGCATAGTGCTCAGAATCGTATAGCCATTTTTTGTTAAGGCATCTTCCATGATTGTTGAGACGGTGGAAAATTTAAATGGCAACTCATGAGTTTGGCCGCCAATTTGCTGAATGACAAGGGATTGTCGCATGTGATCTCGTTGACTTCGTAACCATTTAGCATCTCCTGTCAGCTTTTTATTTTTCTTTTCCAACGATCGTATTGTGTCTTCGTCTTTTTTAGGCCTATTTGCCAGTTGAGCAATATGGCTTTCGGCCTCTTGTAATTTAGCTTCGTAAGAGGTTTTGGTCTCCCTGGCATCCTGGTTCAGACGGTCGATTTGTTGTCGTAAAACCGTGTTGCCTTCCTGCAGGGATTGAATCACTGACTCCAATCTAGCAACCCGTTTTTTTGACTGAAGGGCTTCCGTTTGAAGCGTGGTTTGATCCTGAGGATGGGTGCTATTGGAGTCATCTCCACATGCTGTAAGGAAAAGGAGACAAAGGATGACTCCGAGAGCTTTGGCCACTCGAGTCAAAAGAGAGATCATAGTGAAAGGTGGGTGAGATGCTGGAAGGTGCCGGAATGCTGGCATGTTCACCGGCTCAGCGCTGTGAGCAAGGTTTCAATGAAAGAGGAAAGTTGCAAATGGGTACCTTTTGCTAGGAGCCTGTCCGAGATAAGCGATCGTCGCGAGGGTGGGCTGGTTTGAGTCAGATTTTTTGATCGTTTGAGGCGAATAGTGGGACTATTGAACGAAAAGGATCGAAAAATCTGGCCAAATCCAGCACATTCGTCGTAGATCAGCCTTATCTTGGACAGGTTCCTTAGGTAGTCTATGCTTAATTGTGAGTTATTTCAATTGAGGGGCAGAGGATATAGATCCGAAAAATTCCTGAATCATGGTATGCTCCCTCATTTAGGCCAGAAGCATACAATAAGGAGTGATTTATGTCGTCATTGATTCGAAAAACTTTTCCCGTTCCTCCACTTTCCTGTAATTGCTCAATCGTCGGCGATGCTAATACCAAACAGGCGGTGGTAGTTGACCCTGGAGGAAATCCGGAACGCATTCTTGAAGAAATTGAGACTTTAGGCCTCACGGTCTGTGCCATTTTGCATACCCATGCCCATCTCGACCACTTTTTAGCATCAGGGCATATTAAGCAAGCGACTGGAGCGCCATTATGTCTACATCCACAGGATAAGGATCTTTGGAACATGCTGGAGATTCAATGCCAAATGTTCGGCGTTCCCTATACGCCTGTTCCTCCACCGGATCAAT
>QIDY01000259.1 GCA_003228495.1 Nitrospirota bacterium | reverse complement strand
ATGGGTGAGCTCGGTCTGGGTTCTGGCAACGGTAGTTTTTGTTGGATGTTTGGGCTTTGGAACCGAATCAATTCCCTATTCCCGAATCGTGGCTGTGGTTATGAGTTCGGTGATTGGCCAATCCTTGGAACAGGGGATCGGTGACCCTACTTCGGTAATTCTTCTGCAGGTCAGAATGCCTCGAGTATTGCTGGCGTTTTTTGTGGGCGGGAGTTTGGCGATGGTCGGTGTCGCGCTGCAAGCCCTGCTACGCAATCCCTTGGCCGATCCGTTCGTCATTGGGATTTCTAGTGGAGCCGCTCTTGGGGCTGCGATTGCTCTGCTTTTCGGTGTTGGGCTATCGGCATGGGGAGTATCAGCTCTGCCTGTGTGTGCGTTTGCGGGTGCGTTGTTGTCGTTGATGATCATGTATCGGATTTCTTCCGCACAATACGGTTTTTCCGTCTATACCCTCTTGCTAGCAGGTGTCGTGCTGAATGCCATTTTTTCGGCCTTCATCATGTTTCTCACAAGTATCGCGGAGCCGAATCGCGCTTTTGGGATGTACGCCTGGCTGATGGGCACATTGACCGGGCCGGATTGGCCAACATTGGGAATCCTGCTGTTGTATCTTGGCGTGGGTCTGGTCATTTTGGGTATGCATGCGCAGTCGCTGAATTTGCTGACGCTTGGGGAGGAAACGGCTCGTTCATTGGGTGTCGAGGTAGAACGGGTGAAAAAGCGTGTGTTTCTGGCTGCGGCACTTTTAACCGGAGCGGTTGTCAGTTTCAGCGGCATTATCGGATTTGTTGGACTCATTATTCCTCATGCCGTCCGATTAGTTGTTTCCGCGGATCATCGTCTCCTGCTGCCAGTAGCCGGATTGGTAGGAGGGATGTTTTTGATGGCGGCCGATACGGTCGCCCGGACTGCATTGAGTCCGAGTGAATTCCCTGTTGGCGTGATGACGGCCTTGGTCGGTGGTCCCATCTTTTTGTGGTTGCTGACGAAGAATCAAACGCGATTGGGTATGAAGTAACGCGATGACGAATCACTCTGTCACATCGAATACGGCTTATTCGGTTCAACATGTGACTTTTTCCTATGCGAGAGGAAAACGATCCGAGTCTGAGGCCGTCTTGAACGATCTGTCTTGCTTGATTCTTTCAGGAAGGGTGTTAGGGATTCTTGGTCCGAATGGGTCGGGAAAAAGTACCTTTTTGAAATTGTTGGCTCGAGTTTTTTATCCACAAAAGGGAACAATTGATTTATTGGGCGAATCGTTATCTGGCCTCTCGCAGGTGGATGTAGCCAAGCGGGTGGCATTAGTCCCGCAAGAAACCTTGCAGGTGTTTCCCTTTACTATTGCCGAAATGGTGTTGATGGGCCGGTCGCCCCATCATCAGGGATGGGGAGGGTGGCATTGGGAAGATTCTCAAGATTGGGCGGTAGTACAAAACGCGATGGATGAACTGGATGTGGCACATTTGAGTCATCGTTTGGTGACTGAAGTGTCCGGTGGAGAACGTCAGCGGGCGGTGATTGCGCGAGCATTAGTGCAGGAGCCGCAAATACTTCTGCTGGATGAGCCCACGGCATTTTTAGATCTCCATCATCAGTTGGATATTGCTCGAATCATTCGACGGTTGAATCGTGAGCGAGGATTGACAGTCATACTGGTCTCGCATGATCTGAATTTGGCCAGCCAATATTGCGATCACGTGATGTTGCTGAACAAAGGACGTATCGCTGCGATGGGGTCACCCCACACGGTTATTCAACCGAAGGTTCTTGAAGCGGTTTATGGCTGTTCGGTACTCGTTGATCGGCATCCGCAATCCGGGCTACCGCGGGTGTCATTGCCGGTGTAATCATTAGTAAGTGGTCACTGTTTATTAATCATTTTACAAAGGAGGAGGGTTCTTTAACGGAAAATAAATGGTTGTGACGGGGAAGCTGGTGCAAATCCAGCACGGTGCCGCCACTGTAAGCGGGGAGTGATTCTGCAACTGGCCATTGTGGGCTGTGAGCTCATGAGAAGGCGCAGAAGAACGAGAATCCGCAAGTCAGGAAACCCAATGATCGTTTCTTCCATAAAACCCCTTCGAGCTAAAGGGAGGTGGATGATGTCCACGAATATTTGTGTGCGTGTGCTTTGCCGGTCTAGTGCCATTCGGATTTTCTCTTTTCTTGTTTGTATCTTTTTATTTCCTTCTGTCACCATCGCGGCAGATAGCCCAGTGCAAGAGTCGGTTTCCTCTCAGGTATCAGAGCCGATCTTTCAAGAGGAGATGCCCCCTGTTTACCAGTTGGAACCAATGGTGGTGACGGCTACGAAAACACCGGTTCCCGTCAGTCATCTCACCAGTGCCGTTGAAGTGATTACTGCCGAAGATCTTCAACGGCGAAATGTGAAAACAGTGGATCAAGCACTTCGTCTGAGTCAAAGTCTTGCGGTTTTTTCAAGTGGTGGCCCCGGAACGCTGACAAACGTTCGAATACGTGGAGGTACTTCGGAGCAAACGTTGGTGTTCATTGATGGCGCGATTATGAATAGCGGGACTTCGGGTTCCTTTAACTTTGCCAATCTCACGACGGACAATATTGAAAAGATTGAAATTCTTCGGGGTGCTCAGGGTATGCTCTGGGGTTCAGATGCTATCGGAGGGGTTATTCATATCACTACCAAGCGTGGCAGGGGAACTCCGCAAGTTCGTGGGTTTTTTGAATATGGGTCCTTCAATTCGATTCGAGAAGGGGCAAGCGTGGCCGGAGAGCACGGTCCCGTGGATTTCTCTCTTTCTCTTTCGCGCTGGGATTCTCAAGGATTTTCGGCTATCAATTATCGCCGGGGAGCTCTTGAGCGAGATGCCTATCGGAATTGGACGGGTTCCACACAGTTGGGAGTTTCGCTTCCGAAGGATGGTCGATTAAGTTTTAATTTTCGATGGATGAATGGTGATGTGGACTTGGATAGTCCTTCGACCTTTGGGGGGCCTTTTGACGTCTTTAAACTCAAATCATCCGATGAACAATTTATTTATAGTGGGGTGTATTACCAACCACTTACGGATTGGTGGAATCAGGAACTTACCGTATCCCGGACAGATGGTGAATTGGATACGCAGGCAGGCAGTCTACAAAAGAGTGTGACAACCGGGATTGTCAGCCCAGCTCCAACGTTTAATAATACTAAGATTACGACTCAAAACAATCGGGTCGAATGGCAAAACAACTTTCAAGTGCTTGACCCGTTGTTGTTGACCGTGGGATATCAGTTTCGACAGCAACAGGGAGAGAATGAATCAGCCTCTGGCTCTGGTTTTTCGAAACAGACACTTGAAACGCATTCAGGCTTTGCGCAACTACAATTGAACGTGTTTGATCGCTTCTTTGCGACCGCTGGCTTTCGGCAAGATTCCACAAATACCGCAGGGGATGCTACGACCTATCGGGTGACCGGTGCATATCTTCTGAAGGAAACCGGCACGAAAATCCGTGGTAGTTATGCAACAGGCTTTCGTGCCCCAGATATTAATGAATTGTTTTTCCCCAATTTTGGCAATCCGAATCTCAAACCGGAAAAAAGTCAAAGTCTTGATGTCGGGGTCGATCAAAAATTCTTTGGAGATCGGGCAACGCTTAGCGTCGGATATTTTTGGAATCGCTACCGGGAACTTATAACGAGCGTGTTTGATCCAGTAGGGTGCGCCGGTCTATCCCCATTTGGATTTTGTGCGCAAAATGTTGGATCAGCAAAAAGTCAGGGGTGGGAAGTCAATGGGAATCTTGTGTTGGCTGAAGAGTCGAGGTTTATGAAGCTGCTTGATGTGAGTGGACAGTATACCTATACCATCACACGTGACTTGGAAACAGCCGCTCGATTGCCTCTCTCTCCGGTCCATCAAGGGAGTGTGGTCTTAACGTATAAACCGATAGATCCTTTAACGGTGACGACCACATTCCGATATGTCGGGTCTCGATTTAATACCACTGGTAATCAGCAAGCACTCCCTGACTTTCATGTCATCAATATGGCAGCTTCCTTTGATTTTACTCCTTCGATACAAGGATATGTGCGGGTTGAAAATCTTCTTGACCGGGACTATGAAGAACGCTTGTTTTTTGGAACACCCGTTCGATCGGTGTATGGAGGTATCCGTGTGAATTTTGATGTTCCTGTTGGAGCCAAGAGTTCCTGAATACTGGGAGAATTCTGATTGCTGGGAGACAAGGGTTGGCGAGTGCGTGGGCATACGTTGTACTATTCGCATCTGGAAAATCTTGGTGATGTGGAGTATGGGAGAAGAATTGCTGACCCCGAAAGAAGGGATGGGGGAGGTGATGGGATAACATGTCATCATGTTGCCGCCCTTTGCACCGGAAATTTTCCAGTCATCCTCACGTTCCTATGACGCTGATGCAAGCCGCACGAGACCTGCGAAAGATAGGGGTGCAATATCATGACTGAAACTGATCATCAAGTGCGCATGCAACGATTGAAATCTTCCGTGGATCGGCGGATTGCTGCGGCTCAGGATGAAAAGGGTCTGTTGGTGGTGTATACGGGTGCCGGAAAGGGCAAAACCACGGCTGCTTTGGGTATGGCTATTCGGTGTCTCGGGCATGGCATGAACGTCGCCATTGTCCAATTTATCAAAGGGGCGATCGACACCGCAGAAGAACAAATTCTTAAGAGCTTTGGCGATCAAGTCGTGTTTCTTCGAATGGGTGAAGGGTACACCTGGGAAACACAAGATCGTGAACGGGATAAAATC
>QIDY01000172.1 GCA_003228495.1 Nitrospirota bacterium | reverse complement strand
TTAGTTTTCAAATACACCCAAGATATCTTCTTCTTTCAAGATCAGACAGTCATCGTTTTCAATTTTGATTTTGGTGCCAGAATATTTATCAAACAACACTTGATCGCCCACTTTCACATTTTCCACATCAGCGCCAGCGGCTTCAATTGTCCCTCGTTGCGGTTTTTCACGTGCTGAATCCGGCACATAAATGCCTCCAGCGGTCCGCTCTAATTCTTCGGTGTAGGTCACAAAGACTCGATCGCCAAGGGGACGAAACCCTTTGGCACTCGTTCCTTCTTTAGTTTCTTTTTTTTCTTTTGTGGCTGCCATGCTTACCTCCTTCAGTGGTTTGTGGCCTGGTAAATGAAAAAAATTGGGTAACGGGTCATCTATTTGCGATCGTAAGCCCGTGGGTTATGGAAAAATACGCACAAGCTTCTGGATTGAGATCTTAGATAAGTCCGGTTGATTTGAAGTCAAGAGGGCCCGGAGGAGATTTTTCTCCCCCTCCAATTCAATTCATGGGGGAAAGGGTTCAAAATTTGGAAATGGAAGGGTGGATTTGCGAAGACTTACTAATATAAGTACAAATAAATATCTAGATATTATTTCCTAAGTAATTCAAAATCATGAATTTCATTTTTCATAAATTCCCGTAATTTCTTGATAATTTTAGCTTCAATCTGCCGGCTTCGCTCTTTCGTAATCGAATATTTTCTCCCTAAATTTTCTAAAGTCACCGGGGTTTCAGAAAGTAATCGGTTTCGGAGAATGTCTTCTTCCCTTTCGGAAAGAGCACGAGCAAATTCCGCCAATTTTTTTCGAAAAAGCATTCGAAGCTGTGTGTTGGCAAGTTGATCATCAACTGGGGTCTGAGGCGCAGGAAGCAAGTCATGAAACGTCCCTTCCCCGTCTTCTGTCATTGGCTGGTCTAAGGACAACTCCCAACTACCCAGGCGTTGGTCCATTTCCACTACATCCCGTTCACGAACATTGAGACGATCGGCTAACAACTTGGGATCGGGAATATAGCCCTGTCGCTCAAGTTTGGCTTTTTCTCTGCGTAGGTTATAAAACAAGCGACGCTGCTCTTGGGTGGTTCCAATTTTGACCAATCGAAAGTTATTTAAGAGATACCGCAACACAAAGGCACGGACCCACCATGCGGCATAGGCATAGAAACGAACATTTCTTGTAGGGTCGAATTTCTTCATGGCCTGCAGTAAGCCAACATTGCCTTCTTGAATCAGATCCATTTGATCAAGGCCAGCCATCCCGTATTCCGAAGCAATTTTTACGCTCACGCGCAAGTTGGCTAAAATAAGTTTCACAGCCGCTTCGCGTGTACCGAGTTGTTGATATTCATGAAACAGTTGAAGTTCTTCTTCTTTCGTGAGAAAGGGGTAACGGCGGACTTCCGCAAGATAGCGGCTTAACGTGGTTGTGGGAGTCAGAGCGGTGGACAGGGACTCCCACGTTGCTGCATCGTTCGCCTGTGGCTCTTCCGTCTCTGGTTGATCCTTGTCATCCGAGATATCAGCCGACAATAATTCGTCTGCCCTGGAGTTTAATTCGTCAACAGAATCAGTAGACTCTGAAGCATTAACCAGAACATCGATCACTTTAGGATTGTTTTTCTTCGAAGGTTTCATCTGAATGATTTGTGACTAGTCGACTCTATCTCCTCTTTCAAGGTTTTCAGATATTGTAATGAATTTTGTGGCCATGACCAAATGCTTGTAAGATAGTAGGGAGAAAAACGTGAAACGTAAAGCGTAAGGCGTGAGGGGGAAAACCTCCTGAGTCGCTTCACGCCTGACGCCTCACGTTTTCCTCCTTACTTTTCACTTTTCCCTTCTCACTGATTCAGGCATGCTGAAAGACGGACTACACGCTCTACGTTCCGGTCATTGGCCTAGCTTACTGGGAGCGTGGTTGCACTTTGAAGTCAGCTTTATGGTCTGGCTTTTGGTCGGAGCCCTCAGTATTGCCATATCAGAAGAGTTTGGTCTTTCCGCTCTCCAAAAAGGGGTGTTAGTGGGCATCCCCTTGCTGGGAGGTTCATTCCTTCGGATTGTGATCGGACCTTTAGGGGACCGGGCGGGAGCCAAATCGGTCGGCCTGGCTATTTTGGGACTTGAAGCGCTGGCCCTCATGCTTGGCTGGCAATGGGGGACCAGTTTCGGGGAAATGTTAGTTGTTGGGCTCCTGCTGGGCATTGCTGGAGCAAGTTTTGTTATTGCCCTGCCATTAGCCAGCCGAGCCTATCCTCCTGCCAATCAAGGACTCGCCATGGGAGTCGCAGCAATAGGAAATAGTGGAGTGCTGTTGGCGGCCCTTTTTGCCCCTCGCTTAGCCGTCATGTTTGGCTGGCATCAAGTCTTCGCCTTAATGTTAGTGCCTGTGATTGGAACAGCCTATCTGTTTTTCAGGTTGGTCCAACCGGATTCACCGCAGGGATCTAGTCCGAAAAAACAAGAATCGACAAGCTATTTGAGGCTTCTCAGGCAAGGTTTACAGAACAAATCCATGTATTGGTTATGTGGATTATATGCTGTGACCTTCGGTGGCTTCGTGGGACTTTCCAGTTATTTACCAATTTTTTTTCACGATCGATTTCAGATTGATATGATCACAGCTGGAACATTGACGGCTCTTGCAGCCTTGGCAGGGAGTGCGGCTCGGCCATTAGGAGGGTTTCTCGCAGATCGATTTGGAGGGCTCATCTTATTGCAGGGGGTATTTTTTCTGCTCATGATCTTGTGCCTGGCCTCGGGGCAATTTTCAACTATTGCTTGGGTTCTGACTCTTGTGCTTGTGATCATGCTGTGTTTGGGCTTTGGGAATGGTGTCGTGTTTCAGCTTGTATCCTGCCGGTTCCGGGAAACCATGGGCACGGCATCGGGCTTAATTGGGGCGGCCGGTGGCTTGGGTGGCTTTCTGTTGCCCACCTGCTTTGGCTGGCTTAAAGATCTCACAGGAACATTTTCGGCCGGATTTTTGGCGTTGGGGATTGTTTCAGGATTAGCCGCCGTTAGTGTTATGATAGTCCAACGTTCAACTTGGTTTGCTTCTCCTAAGCCTGCTTCCGAGAGCTAGGGGCAACGTTCATTTCATCATAATATTGCGGAGCTCGGTGTTTATGACAAATGAGATAACGCCATCAACCACCTCTCAGTTTCATGGTATTTCTGAAGCGTTAGAGGATCTTCAAGCTGGCAAATGTATCATTCTGGTTGATGATGAAGATCGGGAAAATGAAGGCGATCTGGTTTTAGCGGCTGAGCAAGTGACCCCGGACGCAATAAATTTTATGGCCAAGTATGGGCGTGGACTGATTTGCTTAGCCTTGAACCCAGAGCGTGTGGAAGAACTCAAGCTTCCTCCACAGTCACAGGAGAATACAGCTACTTTTGGAACAGCATTTACCGTTTCCATTGATGCCGCCAAGAATATTACTACGGGCATCTCGGCTGCCGATCGGGCTACCACCATCAAGTTGGCCGTGAATTCCGATGCCAAGCCCAGCGATTTTGCCAAACCCGGCCATGTTTTTCCGCTCAAGGCCCAAAAAGGTGGAGTCCTCAGACGGGCGGGTCAAACGGAAGGGTCAGTTGATTTGGCTCGATTGGCCGGACTGTTTCCTGCTGCAGTCATCTGCGAAATTATGAATGATGATGGGACGATGGCCCGCGTTCCGCAACTCATGAAATTTGCCACACAGCATCAATTGAGGATTATTACCATTAAAGATCTGATTCAATATCGGTTACATCGAGAGACTTTTGTGAAAGAAATGGTTCGAGCCCATCTCCCAACGAATTTTGGACAATTTGAGGCCGTGGTGTTTGAAAATGAACTAGATGCAGGAACACACATTGCGTTGGTAAAGGGTGAGATTGATGCCAACCCCACAATGGTTCGTGTTCATTCAGGATGTCTCACGGCTGACGTGTTGGGATCCTTACGATGCGATTGTCGAGAACAGCTTCATCGAGCCATGGAGCTAATTGAGCAAGAAGGCAAAGGGGTGCTTCTTTATCTCAATCAAGAAGGCCGAGGAATTGGATTGACCAATAAAATTCGAGCCTATCATCTCCAGGATCAAGGGAGTGATACGGTCGAGGCGAATCTCCAATTAGGATTTAAACCCGACTTGCGGGATTATGGCATTGGCGCCCAAATTTTAGTGAATTTAGGCCTCAAGAAAATTCGCCTGGTCACCAACAATCCTCGAAAAATTGTCGGAATTGAGGGCTACGGCCTGGAAGTCGTGGAACGGGTGCCAATTGAAATTACTCCGCAAGAATCTAATGTCCATTATTTACGCACGAAAAAGACTAAATTAGGCCATCTCCTCAATAATGTGTAAGAGGGACTTGCGGTAGGGAATAGGAAGGTATTGTCAATTTAACTCGGGTTTGGCAGACTGGGCAGCATGAAAAAGCCAACACCCAGCTATCAACGTCACCGGTTTCCCTCTGAAATTATCAGTCACGCCGTCTGGCTGTACCATCGGTTCTGCCTCAGTTTTCGTGAGGTGGAAGAACTTCTCGCCGAACGAGAGGCATCACCGTCACCTATGAAACCGTTCGTCAATGGTGTCAGAAGTTTGGGCCTGCATACACACGCAAGCTCAAGAAACGACAAGGCCGCTTAGGGGATACCTGGCACATCGACGAAGTCTTTGTGACCATCCAAGGGGAACGGCACTATCTGTGGCGCGCGGTTGATCAAGACGGGGATGTCCTTGATATTCTTGTGCAACGTCGGCGCAACAAACAAGCGGCTGTG
>QIDY01000051.1 GCA_003228495.1 Nitrospirota bacterium | reverse complement strand
TAGGGATTGTTTTCTTAGCGTTGTCCGGATTTTCCATCTTGCCCGGATGGGGAGATCTGTTGCTCATGGGAGTTGGTCTCATTGCGCTTGTGACCGGCATCATCGGGTACTGCCCGGCATGGCACGCCATTGGAATCAACACATGCAAAATAACCCACGATCATTCTCCCCCAAACACGAATTCAGGACTCCATGACCCCAATGATCCAACCACTCATCAATCGTAAGGAAGCGGGCCTCCTAGACTCAACACAATCTTGAATAGGAAATCATCCGACCACAAACGAAGTACCCATGATTTTCAAACAATACTATCTCCAGAGTTTATCCCATGCGTCCTACTTGATTGGGGACAAAGAAAGTCACATCGCGGCAATCGTTGATCCTCAACGAGACATTGATCAATACCTGGCCGATCTCGACCATCATCATTTGACCCTTCGATACATTTTTCTCACGCATTTTCATGCAGACTTTGTGGCCGGGCACCTTGAACTCCACCATCGTACCAGCGCAGGTATTTATCTTGGCGCCCAGGCGAAGGCCAATTATGTTTTTCATCCCATACGACATGGCTATGAAATAGAATTCGGGTCCACACGCCTCAAAATACTCGAAACTCCGGGCCATACACCGGAAGGGATTTCTATCGTCGTGTACGACCTGAAAGAAGATCTTGAACGGCCCAAGGCCATTTTGACAGGAGATACTCTGTTTGTCGGCGATGTGGGACGGCCGGATCTGTTGGCATCATTCGGAGTGGATAGCCACATGCTCGCCGGCCAACTCTATGATTCACTCCATCACCACATTCTGACGCATCCACCCCAAACCAAAATCTTCCCGGCCCATGGCGCCGGCAGTTTGTGCGGGAAACATCTCAGTGACCGATTATCCTCTACCTTAGAGGATGAACAACTTACCAATTATGCCCTGAAACCAATGAGCAAGCAGGCGTTTATCGATGCCGTGACAACCGATCAATTAGAAGCCCCCGCATACTTTTCCCATGTGGCCTTCCTGAATCGACGAGAGCATCCCTCACTTGAGCAAATTCTCACGAAAGCCTATCAGCCTCTGACAGTGGACCAAGTTCTTCATGAAAAAAGTGCCGGCGCGCAGATCATTGACGTACGCGCTCCCAAGGATTTTGCCTTGGGACACCTCTGTGAAAGTCTGAACATCGGATTGTCGGGGAAGTTCGAAATCTGGGCAGGAAGTCTACTGGATCGAGAAACCCCGATTATTCTCATCGGTGATCCAGGGCAAGAACGGGAGGCCATAACGCGCTTGGCCCGTGTCGGGTTGGATCAGATCAAAGGCTTTTTGAATCGCGGCATGGAGGCGCTCGTCTCGACTCCAGAGCTGATCCAGCACACCCACTGCATGACGGTGACACACCTTGAAGAACATCTGATGAGGGCAGACCGGCCCCACTTGTTGGACGTCCGATCACCCCAGGAATGGAGAACCCGCCGCATCAATGAAAGCCGCAATATTCCGCTGCAACATCTTTCGACACGTCTTTCAGAAATCCCCCTGGACCATACTGTTGTGGTGTACTGTTCAAGCGGATACAGATCATCTATTGCCACAAGTCTCTTGGAACATCACCATTATTCAAACATCATAGATCTTGTTGGGGGCTTCGAAGAATGGGAAGAAGCCATTGTGAATCCATCCCTCCAGTCAGCCTCCGCACTGCAAGAGTCTGGGGGACGCACGCCACGAGAAGAATGATGGGAGAGAGGAAAAGTAGAAGAGGAAAAGGACAAGAAAAAGGGGACAGATTTATTGTTTAAACTATAAATCTGTCCCCTTTTTCTGCGAAAGTCTGCATAAGCTCTTCACGTACCTAGGACATCACCCCCAAGGTGACCACGAGTTTATGGATTCCCTATGCACGTATGATAGCCATCTCAATGATTTTAAGCCTCTATCAACTTACCAGCATTAGATCCTACCTCTGGCACGGTGGTGGTGGGATCATCCCTTTTGGCAGACGCGTCCGTACATCCACACAAGCTTCATCCAACTGCTTCTGACTAAATCCCTGAGCATACCGAACAGCCACTCCCTGTAACTGAGTCCCTCGAAAAGAAGCGTTCGTCACATTGGCTCCACGGACATCCGCTCCATAAAGTTTGGCGTGATCAAGAATGGCGTCTTGTAAGTTTGTTCGGAACAGGCCGGCGAATTCTAAATTTGCCTCTGAAAGATCGGCTCCCACCAAGTTGGCCCAAGAAAGATCTACCCCTTCCATATTGGCTCCGTGCAAATTGGCCTTTGATAAGTAGGCTTCATCCATTTCAGCCCGTACGAGATAACTTTCCCGTAAATCAGCTCCTAATAAATCTGCCTCCTGAAAATTGGCTCCGGCACAATTGGTGTTGCGAAGATTCGCATGATAGAGGACAGCCCGTTCCAACGTGGCCTCACGGAGATTGGCCCGTTCGAGTATCGCCTCATTGAGATTAGCTGCTCCTAAATCGGCTCCTGACAAATCAGCCGAACGAAAATCGGCTTCCTGTAAATTGCTACGACTCAGATCGGCTTCAATCAATTTTGCATTGGCAAACAACGCCCGGTGAAAATTCGCTTCTCGGAGATCCGCACGAACCAGATAGGCCTCTTCACCATTCGCCATTTCTAAATCGGCACCCACCAAGTATGCTTCCTCCAAATCGGCTCCACGTAAAATACTTAAACGCAAGTGAGACTCGGCCAAATTCGCCTCTCGCAAATCCGCTCCGGAAAAATTGGCTTGGCTCAAATCGGCTTTCCGAAAATTAGCCAGACGAAATATCGCACCGGAAGCCTTGGCCCCGCGCATATCTACCGCATACAGTGATGCTTCGCTGACATTCGCTTTGCGAAAGTTCACATGAACTAACGTGGCGGCCGTAAAATCCGCACGAGAAAGATTGGCCCCTTGAAAGTTAGCGCCACTCAGGTCTTGTTCACGAAAGTCTGCCCCAGATAATTCCGCTCCGCACAAATTCGCCCGTTTTCCGCTGGAAGCGGGATGATGTTGAAGCCACTTGGCGTGTTCGAGCAAAATCCTTTGTAGGGCTTCCCCGCTGACGGAACGGCCTGCATACTCCCCGGTACAACCCCGAGCTTGCTCTAGGGCAAGCGTGTCCTGTTCAACATGTTCACCATAGATATGAGTTTCAAGAAACAGAGTACTTAACACCATAACTGCAACCACAGAGATACTCGGTCTCATCGGGTTTTTCCACCCTTGCTCACCAAGCCAGTCCTTCACCTGCTCCAACCTCACTTTCTTATTTACTATCTAATCACCAACACCGACACAGGGGAATAAGTACTTACCGACTCGGAGACACTACCCAACGTAAACCGTTCAATTCCTGAAAGACCTTTTGACCCGACACAGACCAATTGGGTTTTAATCCGATGTGCGGCCTCGACAATTTGAGTTGGAGGGTTTCCTTCCAAGAATTCCGTATCCACCTGAAAGCCCGCCTTTAAAAATTTTCCCCTGCATTCGACCAACAACGCTTGGGTGTGTTTGCGAACAGGAGCCATTAACGCCTTTGCTTTTCTCTTCCCCAACACTTCCAATGCCACATCTGTCAATTTCTCGGGAACCACGGAGACAGCGTGCAAGACCACTTCATCAGGATGAAGCCAGGCCATGATTTTTCTTATAGCCCGTTTGGATGCTTTAGACCCATCGAGAGCCAATAAGACAGAAAGGGGATCTGCTAAGGCTCCCTTGACCATCAGTACAGAACAAGACGCATGAGTGACAATCTTCCTTGATACACTACCCAACAAATACCCCGGAACATCGCTCATCCCTCTGGAACCGACGGCAATGCAATCAGCCTGTATGTTCTCACTGGCTTGAAGAATGGCCTGCGAGACATGCCCTTTCATCACCATGGTTTTCAGAGAAGCCAACGGACTCGTTCCAGCCTGGCTCAGTGCCACTTTGAGGCGTTCAGCATGCCCATGCAAGAGCGTATTTCCGGCTTGGTTCATCTTTTTAGACAAGGAGGGCGAAAAAACGGATTTCCCGTTTTTTCGAGCCTGACGACTTCCATAGGGTCCCGGCGGCAACACATGCAATAAAACAATCTCTTTTACCCTGCTTCGAAAAACTGTTCCTACACCTTGCACTAATAGACTGGAAAAGTCCGATTCATCGACAGGACATAAAATTTTCATCTCTGAAAGACTCCAAACCGCTAAAGAAAATCCCTCTGATAACCTTCTGGGCACCAACAGATCCTTCTTCTGTTTACGCACGAATCTTGCCAGCTGTAGGACTTAAGCAAAATAGCTTTTCCCCAACCAGCAGAAAAATTTCATTACTAATTTCCGCCTTACCCTTCCTCATTTGCCCCTTTTTGGGCTTATCACCTTCCTAACAACTGGCGCGTTTTACCACTACCGATTCTAACTAATTCAAATAATGCCCTCAGAATTCTCCTAATAATCAGTTAAAACTTAAGAGGTTTTTTCCGAAAAGGATGATCTCTTCAAGCAGGACTCTTGGCACTTCCTTTGCTGGTTGACAGAGAACGCGCTAAGCCTTGCCTCTGCGAGCGAAGAAAAAGTTTACAAAACGACTGAATCACCAAGCCAGACCTTTTCCCAGAGGGCAGTTTGTTTTCCGTAATTTAAATGTAGCGCACAGAATTTAGAAAGAAATTGGCAGCAATCGTTTATGCGAACATGTATTATTAATGTAAAAATGGCAGTGTTGACTACATGGGCTTTCTCCATCCATAAAACAAATTGAGTACCTTCCTAAACCTTGTAACTTGAAAATGGGCACAAGTGTGCCTAGACAACTCACGACGACCATGAACCTGGAAAACGCTAAGGTCCTTTCCATCCAAGATGTGCTAACTCAACTTCAGGTTTCCGACACCGGCCTTTCCGAGGAAGAAGCCAACAGACGGCTGACCCAGTACGGCCACAATGTGCTGAAAGAGCATCGAGCCAGCCCACTCATCAAATTTCTCGGCTATTTCTGGGGACCGATTCCCTGGATGATCGAAATTGCCGCAATCCTGTCTGCCGTAGTCCAGCATTGGG